>JAFTMM010000099.1 GCA_017452405.1 Clostridia bacterium
ACGCCACACTTTCTTTCATACGCGTTAAGTACTTCTTTGTCTGTCATAATTATTCACCTTGTTAAGATATTTTATACTAATCTTGAAGCTGTCCGACCAGCTCGTTTATATCGTCTATTTTACACTTCTGCATTTCTTTTGTCAAGTCATTGAGTATGCGAAGGCATGCGTAAGGATCGGAGATGTTTGCCGTTCCCACCTGTACCGCCGTCGCTCCGCAAAGCATAAATTCCAAAACGTCACGCGCAGTCGTGATACCGCCTAGACCGATAATGGGGATATTAACCGCTTTATAGACCTGACGCACCATGCGGAGCGCAATAGGCTTTACGCAAGGACCGCTGAGTCCACCGGTCACGTTGCCGAGTACGGGCTTTCTTTTATAAAGGTCAACTGCCATACCCGTAAGAGTATTTATGAGCGACACCGCATCCGCTCCGCCAGCTTCTGCCGCGCGCGCGTTATCCGCAATGTTGGACACGTTAGGCGTAAGCTTGATAATTAAGGGCTTTTTGCAATATTTTCTCGCAGCCTTAGTTACTTCCTCTACCGATTCGGGAAGAACGCCGAAAGACATTCCGCCTGCTTTTACGTTAGGACAGCTTATGTTCAGCTCGATCATATCAACGTCAGCGTCCGAAAGTCTTTCGCAAATACGTTCGTAGTCGGAAAGAGTCGAGCCGGCAGCATTTGCAATTACCGCCGTTCCGCTTGCGCGCATGAACGGAATTTCGTTCTTTATAAAAGCTTCAACGCCGGGATTTTGCAGTCCGACGCAATTGAGTATTCCACTCTTGGTTTCAGCAATACGAACGCCGTCGTTACCCTCTCTGGGGAGAAGAGTAAGACCTTTAGACGAAATACCGCCGAGTAGTCCAACGTCGTAAAAGGAATTATATTCCCTGCCGAATCCGAACGTTCCCGAAGCAGCAATAATAGGATTTTTGAGTTTTACTCCGCAAAGATTTACTTCGGTATTCATTCGTACACCTCCGTTGAAAGGAACACGGGTCCGTCCTTGCAAACTCTTTTATTGCTTCCGCCTACTTTGCAGGTGCAGGTCAAGCATGCGCCTACTCCACAACCCATACGCTGTTCAAGCGATAAATAAGTAGTAATATTATTCGCCTCACCGAGTCTTTTAACTGCTTTCATAAGAGGTTCGGGACCGCAACAGAAAATAACGTCGGGACGATATCCTTTCTCCATATCTTCGGCAAGCGCGTTTACGGGATAGCCGTGATAGCCGACAGAACCGTCGTCCGTGCAAAGAGTGAGCTTTCCGAGCTTGGCAAAGCCCTCGGCAAGCAAAATATTTTATTCTGAAGCAAAGCCGTTGTATATACGAACGTTGCTCTCCGACTGCGCTTCCGCCGTTATATAAAGCGGTACTACTCCCAGTCCTCCTCCCACGATAGCCACGTTTTCTGCATTCATCATAGGGAAGCCGTTACCGAGTGGAAGCGTTACGCGAATATTATCGCCTTCTTCCAGCCAGGTAAGCGAAACCGTGCCCTCGCCTTTTACTTGATATACAAATGTAATCGTATTCGCGGTCGCATGGCAGATTCCGAGCGGACGACGAAGTATGCAGTCTTCTCTCGGGACTTCGAGCATAGCAAACTGCCCTGCCTGAATGAACGGCAATGCAGAAAAGGAAACTTCGAGATAATATACCCCGGGCGCTACTTCAAAATTAGTTTTTACTTCTCCCAAATAGTCGTTCATTTTCTCTTTAACGCCCCTACAAGGTCCTCTCTCATATCTACCGAAGCCGCGTAAGCTGCATCTGCGAAACTCATGCCTTTATATTTTTCCTGCTTGTAAGCGCAGATAATGCCACGGCTGGAGTTAACGATACCCCCCTTGCCGTTTTCGTCAAAGCCGGCTACCGCTCCGTCCGCACCACCGCCCTGCGCTCCGTAACCGGGCACGAGGAAGAAGGTGTGAGGCATAAGTTTTCTGAGGTCTTTTGCCTGCGAGGGATACGTTGCGCCTACTACCGCGCCTACGTTGGAATAACCGCTTGCGCCGATACAGTCAGCGCCCCAACCGCTGACGAGCTTAGCCATTTGTTCGTACACGGTAAGTCCGTTTTCAAGACGGAGGTCCTGAAGCTCTCCGCCCGAAGGATTGGAGGTCTTAACGAGCGCAAATATGCCTTTATCTTCTTTGCCGAGGAAAGGCTTAATACCGTCCGAGCCGAGATATCCGTTTACGGTAAGAAAGTCTCTGTTGAAATCGCCGTTGGTGAAAGCGTGCGCGTACTGCTTTGCCGTTGCTCCAATATCGTTTCTCTTAGCATCCGCAATAACGATCATGCCCGATTCCTTAGCAAACTTCATGGTCTCGGAGAATACCGTCATTCCAAGCAGTCCGCAAGCCTCGTAATACACTATCTGTACTTTTACGGCAGGAACGATGTCCTTAATTTTATCAATAATGCGCGCGTTAAACTCTATCGTGCTTTCCGCAAGCGCCTTAGCGTCGTCTCTAACTTTTTCATAATTTGGAAGATAATCTGGAGCGGTGTCCAGTCCAATAACGCTGGGATTGCCCATTTCATCAATCTTTTTAATCAGTTCGTCAATAATCATTAGCTTTTACTTCCTTAATATTTAATTACACCGCCAACGACGGTATTCTGTACTTTTCCTTTGAGATGCCAACCGTCAAACACACAGTTCTTTCCTTTGCTTTTCAGTTCGCTTGCCTTAACGGTCCACTCTGCATCGGGATCGAATACTACGAGATCCGCCATCATGCCCGGTTTAACGCGTACTACGGGGAGGCCAAGAAGTTTTGCCGGAGTCTGGCTCATCAGGCTTACGAGGGAAACCATATCAATATCACCCGTTTCCACGAGATAGGTGTACGCTACCGACAGCGCCGTTTCGAGTCCTACCGATCCAAAAGGCGCAAGGTCGAATTCCCTATTCTTTTCTCCCATAGTATGAGGAGCGTGATCGGTTGCGATTACGTCAATCGTGCCGTCCTTTAAGCCTTCAATAATTGCTTCAACGTCAGAGGGCTCACGAAGCGGAGGATTAATTTTAGCGTTAGTGTTATACGAAAGAATTTCTTCATCTGTTGCCGAGAAATAGTGAGGACAGGTTTCGCAAGTAACCTTTACTCCACGCGCTTTGGCTTCTCGTATAAGCTGGACGCTTCCCGCCGTAGACACGTGACAAACGTGCAATCTTGCGTCGAGTGACTCAGCAAGCACTATATCACGCGCCGTGCCTATTTCTTCCGCCGCGCGGTTAATACCTCGCAGTCCTGCAATCGTAGCGTTAACGCCCTCGTTTACAACGCCGTCACCGCTTACCGTACTATCCTCGGCGTGGTCTACTATGAGAATATTCAGCGTTTTAGCGTATTCGAGCGCGTTACGCATAATACCGCTGTTCATGACGGGACGGCCGTCGTCGCTGACGGCTACGATACCCGCTTCTTTCATCTTACCCATTTCGGCAAGCTCTTCGCCTTTCTGACCTTTTGTTATGCAACCTATCGGATAAACGCGCGCATAATCGGCTTCGCGACCACGCATAGCTACGTAGCGCGCCATAGCAGGACTGTCGATTACAGGATTGGTATTAGGCATACACGCAATGGACGTATAGCCACCGCATACGGCGGCATAACTGCCCGATGCGATCGTTTCCTTATTTTCAAAGCCCGGCTCTCGGAGATGGCAATGCATGTCCACAAGTCCGGGAAGTATGAATTTTCCACGAGCGTCTATAACCTCGTCGGCTATTACGTTTAAGTTTTCGCCTACTTTATTAATCCTGCCGTTTTCGATATAAACGTCTGCGTTGAACTCGTTGCCGTCTATGATTTTTCCGTTTTTAATCAGTATACTCATGCGTTACCTCCTACAAGAATATCCATTACAGCCATTCGCACGGCTACTCCGTTGGTTACTTGCTCCTCTATCACGCTACTTGCGCCGTCAACGAGTCCACTGCCAATTTCTATTCCTCTGTTTACGGGACCGGGATGCATAACTATTGCGCCCGGACACGCGCTTTCCAGCTTGTCCCTCGTGATTGCGAACAGTTCCGCATATTCAGACGTAGACGGAAAAAGTCCCGCTTTCTGGCGTTCGAGCTGAAGTCTAAGCCCCATAACCACGTTTGCGCCTGCAATCGCGCTTTCAACGTCGGTGGACACTTCACAGCCGAGCTCCTCAACGCCTTTGGGAAGAAGAGTATGAGGCGCAACGACTACCGTTTCCGCGCCGAGCTTGCCTAACGCCCAAAGGTTACTGCGCGCTACTCTGGAATGTTTGATGTCGCCTACTAAAACGACTTTTAAATCCTTGAGCGTGCCAAACTTTTCGCGCATCGTGAAGAGGTCGAGCAGACTTTGCGTGGGATGTTCGTTCATTCCGTCGCCTGCGTTTATTACTGCGGACTTTACGTGCTTTGCAAGAAGCTGAGGAGCGCCTGCCATAGAGTGGCGGATAACGATTACGTCAGTCATGAGCGCATCCAGCGTTTTTCCGGTATCCACGAGCGACTCGCCCTTTTTGACCGAAGAGGTTGCGACGTTAATCGTTAGCGTACGTGCGCCTAAGCTCTCGGCAGCCGTCAGAAAGGAATTTTGCGTTCTCGTGCTATTCTCGTAAAAAAGCGTGGACACGCATTTGCCACGCAAGTTATCCAAAGTCTGGCGCGAAAGTAACGCTTCTTTCATTTCCACCGCATGATCAAGCACGTACTCGATTTCTTCGGCTGTGAGATCTTTAAGTCCTAATAAGTCCTTTTTGCGTAACATTTTATCTTTCCTTTTCGCGTAGTAATTTCAGTATTTTTTCAAAACGTTCGGGCAACGGCGCAGTAAACGTCATTTCCTCCTCCGTTTTAGGGTGCTTAACAGTCAGGCTGTAAGCGTGAAGGAGTTGCCCCTTACTTCCATATTTAGCTCCGCTTCCGTACTCCTCGTCGCCTGTTATAGGGTGTCCGAGGCTTTTTGCGTGTATTCGTATTTGGTGCGTTCTGCCCGTCAGTATGTTAAACTTTACGAGATCGTGCGCGCCTATACTTTCAATAACTTCGTAATCGGTGATAGCGGTTCTGCCTTCGGGCACGATTGCCATCAGCTTGCGATCGCGCGGTGATCTGCCTATCGGGGCGTTAATTCGCCCACTTTTTTCTTTTAAATGACCGTCTATAAGTCCAAGATATATTTTTGTAACCGCTCTATCCGCTATCTGCCGTGACAGCGAAAGATGAGCTTTGTCATTTTTTGCAATTATGATTACACCACTCGTATTCTTATCAAGTCGGTGAACTATGCCCGGACGGAGCGCGCCGTTTATCGCCGAAAGATTTTTCAGCCGAAAAAGCAGAGCATTTACGAGAGTATTGTCGTAATTGCCTGGAGCGGGATGAACCGTCAAGCCTTGCTGTTTGTTCACGACCGCAATATCATCGTCTTCGTAGATCAGTTCAATCGGTATATCTTTCGGTTCAGCCGTCGTAATCACTTCGGGCGGATTGAGCTCTATTTCATCGCCGTCTTTAACAATACTTCCGCATTTGATTTTGTCCGAGCCGTTCACAAGCGCGTAACCGCCGTCAATCAGCTGTTTAATATACGAACGCGTATATTCGGTTTCGTCGGCAAGATATACGTCTAAGCGCAGTTTTTCGCCTTTGTCTACCAGATATTTCACTCTAAACTTTCCTTTTCAGCTCCCCTTTCGCTTTCGACCTCTTTTTTCTTAGGCTTAAAGAACATAATTATTATGCATACGACCATCATAATAACGCCTATTACGAGGCATACGTCTGCAATGTTGAATATAGGGAAGCTCTGTCCGAACGGATAAAAACTCAAAAAGTCACGAACGTAGCCGAAAGCTAGTCTGTCTACTAAGTTACCGGTTGCACCGCCTGCGATAAGTGACAGTGATATGATAAAAAACGTGTTTTTCCTACTATCGGGAAAGAACAGGATAAACAGAAACAGCGTAACCGCAATAAACTTCAGTATGATAACTATCGTCATAAATGCGCTACTGCCACCGCCTATCGACCACGCGCCACCCGTATTTTGCGTATACGTTATATAAAAAAAGCCTTCTATGACCGTAGCAAGTTTGTGGTACGATCCGGTTGCGCTCATTCCATCCGCGATGCAAGCGTCTACCACCGCCGTCTTTGAAACGAGGTCGGCAATAATTGCTACGGCGACTATTAAAACCGCCACGACAGACTGAATAATATATTTCTTTTTGTCGGGTTTATTTATTTGAAATTTCATGCGGAATGGTTACTCCAACACCTTCGGGAGAAAGCAGGAAAATATTGCCTGCTATGCGCAGAATACTACCGTTAAGAGCATACATAGCGCCTGCAGTAAAGTCGAGCGTGCGTTGCGCCGCTACTGCATCTGCTCCGTCGAGATTAATTATAGCAGGCTCTTTGCGTTTGAGATAATCAATAAGCGTCTGCACGTCGTTGAGCGTTTTCGGCTCGTATACGAGGACGTTCTGATAATCACGAGGCACGATTTTATCCGCGCTCGTCGGAGGAAGCATAGGTTCTTCTCTTACGGTAGACTTACGAGAATACGGCTCGTTGTGCGTATCTTCAAAGAAGGGATAATCTTCTATACTGTGTCTTTCGCTCATCTTTTCTCTCCTTATTTCTGAGGATAAACCCTTGCGCCGAATAGCGCAGTTCCCGGTCTTATCATATTTGCGCCGTATGAAATAGCCTTTTCATAGTCGTCGCTCATGCCCATTGAAAGATATTCGGCTTCGGGATAAATCTCTTTTAATTCGTCCGACAGCATTTTCATTCCTGAATACATTTCGTCCTTAGCGTCTATTGGAAGAACGGTCATAAGTCCTTTTATTCGCAGATGCGGTAAAGCGCTTATTTCGCGCGCAAGCCCTATCGTTTCACCGGCAGGGCAACCGCTCTTGTTTTCCTCTTCGCCGTAATTAACTTCGATAAGAACGTCCATAACTTTATTTATTTTAGCGCAACGCTTTTCGATTTCCAGCGCAAGTTCAAGCCTGTCCACCGACTGTATCATGCATACCTTGTCCACGATATACTTAACTTTGTTGGTCTGAAGCGCGCCGATAAAATGCACTTCGGGCATATCGAGTTCGTCGTACTTGGACAAAAGTTCTTGCACTCTGTTTTCGCCCATTGCCGTAATACCGAACTTTTTGAGTCCGTTTATTTCTTCCGCCGTTCTGGTTTTGGTAGCCGCAACGATTTTAACGGCGTGAGGCGCAGATTTGACAACATCTATAAGCTTTTTAACTTCGAATTCGTTCAAACGTTCCTCCGTCAGCATACTACTCATAGTATGCCATATAGATTATACTACATATTGCAATTCTTTGCAAGGGTTTTTATATCTTGCCTTTATAAAATTAACAGGCCTACCTGACGGCAAGCCTGTTATGATTAGTTTATTTATTCATAATGTAATCGTCAATGGCTTTTGCAGCTACTTTACCTGCGCCCATTGCGCTTATTACCGTTGATGCGCCGGTTACCGCGTCACCGCCTGCGTAAATGCCTTCGCGGGAGGTCAGACCGTCTTCGTTGACGATTATACAGCCCTTTCGGTTTACTTCAAGTCCGTCAACGGTAGACTTGATAAGCGGATTAGGCGAAGTACCGATAGACATTACTACTGCGTCAACGTCAAGGACGAATTCACTACCTTCCACGGGAACGGGAGAACGTCTGCCTCTTTCGTCGGGCTCGCCGAGTTCCATCTTTATGCACTTAATGCCAACGACCGTACCGTTTTTAGGATCGCGCTTGTCGTCGGGATTATCGTAGCCGAGAATTTCAATGGGGTTACAAAGCAGTTTAAAATCGATTCCCTCTTCCTCTGCGTGCTCCACTTCTTCTTTTCTCGCAGGAAGCTCGGTCATGTAACGGCGATAAACGATATATACCTTTTCCGCGACGAGACGGAGCGCCGTTCTTGCAGCGTCCATTGCTACGTTACCGCCACTTACGATCGCAACCTTACCGCCTTTCATAATGGGAGTGTCCGACTTTTCTCTATACGCTTTCATAAGGTTACTGCGCGTAAGGAATTCGTTTGCCGAGTATACACCCTTAAGGCTTTCGCCGGGAATATTCATAAAGTTGGGAAGTCCTGCACCCGATCCGATAAATACTGCTTCGTAACCGTCCTCAAACAGCTCGTCCACGGTAAGAGTCTTACCGATAACGACGTTGGTCTTGACTTCTACGCCGAGATCGTTGAGCGTCTGAACTTCTTTCGCTACTATGGACTTAGGCAGACGGAATTCGGGAATTCCGTACACAAGCACACCGCCTGCGGTATGTAACGCTTCGAATACCGTTACAGCGTAGCCTTTCTTTGCAAGGTCGCCTGCGCAAGTAAGACCGGAAGGACCAGAACCTACTACTGCTACTTTGTGACCGTTTGGCGTGGGCTTAACCGGTTTTTCGGTAGCATTCGCGTTATGGTAGTCGGCTACGAAACGCTCGAGTCTGCCGATACCCACCGGCTCGAACTTTATGCCGAGAGTACACTTAGATTCGCATTGGCTTTCCTGCGGGCATACGCGTCCGCAAACGGCAGGAAGCGAAGAATATTTCGAAATAACCTGATAAGCGCCCTCGAAGTCACTTTCCTTGATCTTTGAAATAAAGCTGGGAATATCGATATTAACGGGACAACCGCTTACGCACGGTTTATTCTTGCAGTTAAGGCAACGCTCTGCCTCGCCGAGCGCCATTTCTACGGTATAACCGATGGCTACTTCGTTGAAGTTACGTCCTCTTTCGATAGGATCCTGCGTGGGCATGGGGGTTTTCTTAGGATTAATAGCCATATTATTTCACCTCCGCCTTAAACAGATTGCAAGCTTCGTCACGAACGTGAGCTTCGAATTCCGCATACATACGACCGCGCATCATAGCTTCGTCAAAGTCTACGGTAAACGCGTCGAAGTCGGGTCCGTCAACGCACGCGAATTTAGTAACCCTCTTGCCATTTTCATTAACGGTAAGACGGCAACCACCGCACATTCCCGTTCCGTCAATCATAATCGGGTTCATGGAAACGACGGTTTTCTGATCGTAAGGTTTGGTAGTTAGAGTTACGAACTTCATCATAATAACCGGTCCGATAGCGATAACCACGTCAAATCTTTCGCCTGCGTCAAGCATGGCTTTAAGAGGCGCGGTTACTACGCCCTGCTCGCCCCAGCTTCCGTCGTCGCTCATTCTGAAAAGTCTGTCCGACGCTTCGTCGAATTCCTTTTCGAGAATAACGAGGTCTTTATTTCTGAAACCAACTATCGAGGTTACCTCACAGCCAAGCTCGTGAAGTTTCTTAGCTACGGGATATGCGATAGCGCAACCTACGCCACCGCCGACTATGCAGGCTTTTTTCACGCCCTCAGTTTCGGTCTTATTGCCGAGAGGACCTACGAAGTCCTGAATATAATCCCCTTGATTTTTAGCGTTGAGCTTCATTGTCGTTCCGCCAACAATTTGGAAAATGATATCAACAGTGCCCTGCTCTCTATCGTAGCCGGCTATGGTAAGCGGAATACGCTCGCCCTCCTCGTCTACGCGCAGGATTATGAACTGACCGGGCTCTGCCTTCTTAGCCACCATCGGCGCTTCTATTGACATAAACGTAACGGTGGGGTTAAGTTCTTCTTTTTTTACAATTCTATACATGCGATTTCCTTGACTATAAAGTATTAACCGTAATAGTATAATACTTTCGTCCGCGCTTGTCAATCGGTGAAGTTACATTTTTCGCGCAAATTCCCACGCACGCACGGCAGTTTGCGCTGAAATTCGCTTTAAATCGGAAGTTAATGGAAATCCGCTACCCGCGCATATCAGTAAAAGCTCGGTGCGAAGCTCGGCAATCAGCTCGCCCATAGCCTCGGAATTTTTATATGCGCCAAGCGCGTCGGCATACTTAGATAGCATAGTTACCGCAAGGCTTTCACTTGTTTCGCCACCATCCAGCTGTCTCCAAAGCTTTTCGGTTTCTACTGCGAGTTCAAGTACGGCAGAAAACCCCTCACTATCGCTTTCATTGAGAGAAACGGAGGGAATTGTTAGCGTCAAGAGTTTACAGTCGTTTTTTTGCGCCACGCTTTCGGCATCAGCCTTGTCCGCATAGACGGCGTAAGTGAGAAGAAATCCCTCGTTGCTAGCAAATACAAAGCCTGCTCTGCCCTGCCTACGCTCTGACTGCGAAGCCGTCGTAGCTGACACGAGTTCGCTGTAAGATTTACCGATTGCATAAAATTCCGCTTTCGTTCCTGCCCCAAGATTAAGATTGGATAAAAACAAAAAAGCGGTGCAAATAATAGCGGTAGCTACGCAGATTATAACTACCGTCAAAACTATAGAGAAAGCTAGTCCTCTTGGGCGAAGTGAAGATTTTTCCATACCCTAATATATGTTAGCGTAGGCGTGGAAATGAAAGATTTTCCATACCACATATTAACGCATTTGTCAATAGGTTTTTACAAAATTTTCTTGAAAAAATTTTTCAAAAAGGTATTGATATACAAACGAATATAGTGTATAATATCGGTGTAACAAATTAATAAAAGAATGCCTGCGGTTCTCGTAAGTTGTCAGATATTTAACCTCAAAACTTAAAAGGGCTTATGGTTTGTTCGTGCGCATTATGTCAGGCCTCAGAAATTTGACTCGGAAATACAAGCTACGGCTTCGGTCAGCAGTGGAAGACAGACGGCGCAGACGACCTGCCCACCTGCCATTGGCGGGTTAATATAGGCAACGCATACGGCTCACGTGGGCTTTTTTATTTTATCGCGCCTTCTTTATGTCGCACTCAATTTAACAATGGTATTTTATCACTAAAAGGGACTGTTACCGCTCGGCAACAGTCCCTTTTGTGTTATAAACGTTTTAGAAAATCTTTTTGATTCTTTCGATTGCTTCTTTTGTTTTTTCGTA
>JAFTMM010000100.1 GCA_017452405.1 Clostridia bacterium
ATCCTTACTTGTGATGCTTGTGGAGGTAGAAGATTTAAGCAGGAGATTCTCGATATAAAGTATAAGGGCAAAGATATTTGCGATGTCCTTGATATGAGCATAGACGAGGCTATCGACTTCTTCTCTCAAGACAGCAAATGCTCTACCTGTCGTAAAATTGTGGAGAGACTGCGACCTTTGCAGGATGTAGGCTTGGGATATATCAAACTCGGTCAGTCCGCAACTACGCTATCGGGTGGTGAAGCGCAGAGAGTTAAGCTTGCAACCGAGCTTGCTAAACGTCCGACGAGTAAAACGCTGTACGTCCTTGACGAGCCAACGACGGGCTTACATTCCGCCGACGTAGACAAGCTTATCGGCATACTTCGCAGGCTTATAGGTAGTGGTAATACCGTAGTAGTAATCGAGCATAATCTCGACGTGATCAAGACGGCGGACTGGATAATCGACGTAGGACCGGAGGGCGGTGATAAAGGAGGAAGTATCGTTGCGTCTGGAACTCCCGAAACCATTGCGCGTCGTAATAATTCTTATACCGGGCAGTTCCTCAAAAAACTTTTATACGGAGAAAACCAATGAAAAATACCATACTTTTCGATCTTGACGGAACGCTACTCGACACACTTACAGACCTTGCTTCGTCCGTCAATTACGCTCTTAATAAAGTTGGATTACCGCCAAAGGGCAACAAAGAAATAGCGTCCTTTCTCGGTGACGGGTACAAAGCACTGATGCAAAAAGCTTGCGGAGGCGATCTTGAAAAAGCAGAGCAGAGTTTAGCGCACTTTACAGGTTATTATGCCGAGCACTTGCAGGACCATACCGCGCCTTACGACGGCGTAGTTGAAGCGGTTAAAACGCTTTTTTTGAAAGGTAGAAAAATGGCTATCGTTTCAAATAAGGGCGACGAAGCGGTGAAGGTTCTTTGCAAAAAATTCTTTGCGCCGTATATAACCGAATATTTCGGCGTAACCGAAACAATGCCAAAAAAACCCGCTCCCGATATGCTTAACGCCGCTATGAAAGCGCTTAAAAGCGCGAAAGATGATTGCGTTATGGTGGGCGACGGCGAAGCGGATATTCAAATGGCGCACGGCGCAGGGATAGATATTATAAACGTGACTTGGGGTTTCCGTACGGAAGAGTTCCTCCGCTCTCACGGCGGAAAGATTTTCTTGCGCTCTACCGAAGAACTTAAAGACTTATGATAAATATGGAAATGCACGAAAGAACGATAGGACTGATAGGCGATAACGGCTTAAAAAAGCTAAAAGGCAGTCGCGTAGCCGTGTTCGGCGTAGGCGGAGTAGGCGGTCATACTGCCGAAGCGCTACTGCGCGCAGGCGTGGGCGAAATCGACTTAATTGACGGCGACGTGTTTGCCGTCAGCAATCTCAATCGCCAGCTTTTTTCTACGACCAAATCAATCGGCAGGGCAAAAGTTGACGTAGCGAAAGAACGACTGCTTGAAATTGATCCTACCGCCAAAATCAATGCCCACAATACGTTTTTCGAAAAAACGACCGAGTTTGACTTCACCGCTTTCGACTACGTAGTAGATGCGATAGATACCGTTTCGTCCAAGCTCGAAATAGTAGAGCGGTGCAACGAAGCTAACGTTCCCATTATTAGCAGTATGGGCGCAGGAAATAAGCTCGATCCTACGGCGTTTAAAATAGCAGACGTCTACGATACGAAGGTCTGTCCGCTTGCTCGTGTAATGCGCAGAGAATGTAAAGCGAGAGGCATAAAATCTCTCAAAGTAGTCTACTCGGAAGAACAACCGGTAGTAACTACTCGCACTCCGGCAAGCATTTCCTTCGTACCTTCGGCGGTAGGACTTATAATAGCTTCCGTTGTCGTAAAAGATTTGTTAAAATAAAAAAAGTGTTGGTTGAGAGTTTCAATCAACACTTTTTTATCGTTTGGTTATTTACGCTTCGAAACTTTGCGTTCTGTCAGGTCCTACGCCTATAAGTTTTATCGGACAGCCGATATACTTTTCAACGTACGCAAGATAATTTCTTGCTGCTTCGGGCAGGTCGGCAAGCTTTTTAGCCTGCGTAATATCCTCATCCCAGCCGGGAAGCGTTTCGTATACGGGAACGCAGTCTTTCAGTTCGTTAATGTCCGCAGGGAAGTCGGTAACGATTTCACCCTTCTTCTCGTAGCCTACGCAAACTTTAAGCTCTTTAAGACCGGTAAGCGTATCGAGTTTATTGAGCGCAATGCCTGTAAGGCCGTTTATGCGTACTGCGTATTTGAGGATAACGAGGTCGAGCCAACCGCAACGGCGGGGACGGCCGGTAGTCGTACCGTATTCAAAGCCTGCTTCACGGATGAAGTCGCCCGTTTCGTCAAACAGCTCGGTAGGGAAAGGTCCTTTGCCTACGCGCGTGGTGTAGCTCTTGCAAATACCGATACACTCTTTAATAAGCGTAGGTCCGATACCACCGCTTACGCAGAAACCACCGGTAACGGGGTGCGAGCTGGTGACGAAGGGATAAGTACCCATATCGAGGTCGAGGAGCGTACCTTGAGCGCCTTCAAACAACACGTATTTACCTTCTTTGTCGGCGTTGTAAGCAATAACGGTGCAATCGTCGGCGTACTTTGCAAGCTTTGCGCCTGCTTCGGAATATTCATTATAAATCTTTTCAAAGGTAAGATTTGCTCTTTCTTCTTCGGTTTCTTTTTCACCGAACATACCTTTGATGTATCTGTGCTTGGCGTCAAGGTTAGCCTTGAGCTTTTCGGCAAAAATTTCGGGATGAATTAAGTCGTAGAATCTGATACCGATTCTCTCCGCTTTATCCATATAGCAAGGTCCGATACCTCTTTTGGTCGTACCTATATCTCCTGCGCCCTTAGCCTTTTCGCTGAGTCCGTCGATAACGAGATGGTAAGGCATAACGATATGCGCGCGGTAGTCGATCTTTAAGTTTTTGAGCGAAGTTCCGTTCGCTTCAACGTCCGCCATTTCTTTGAGCAAGGAAAGGGGATCGATAACGCAACCCGCGCCAATACAGCAGATAGTGCCGTCATAAAGCACACCGCTGGGTACGAGGTGCAATTTATACGTCTTGCCACCGCTGACAACGGTGTGACCTGCGTTGTTTCCGCCCGTTGCGCGTACAACGACGTCAGCTTTGCTTGACATAATGTCGATAACTTTTCCTTTACCTTCATCGCCCCATTGGGAGCCTACGAGTGCGGTAATCATAATTCTTTAACTCCTTGTCTTTCTCAGTCCGCGTATTGCGATAAGCGCGATAAGTCCTACGGATATTACTCCTACGAGTATAGAAAGAACGTATTTGATTTCAATAATAATATTAGGTGACGAACTTGTAGCCGTTATAGCAAACGAACAAATAGCCACGATAAAACCGATCAGTAGTATAGCGCTGATTTTAGTCTTTCCTGTTATAATAAACGCAGAAAGCAATATAAGCGAAGCGTGAAGCTCGGCTAAAAGCGCGTAAGCAACGGCGTTTACTACGCCGTTAACTATCATAATAATAAGCGCTGTAATTACGGAGGCGGTAATAACTCCCGCCGTTACTGCGAATATAGCAATTTTGCTGATTCTCGATTCGGTAGGCTTGGGGAACAGTCCTACGTTCTGAAGCGGACGAATGAGCGCAAGCAAAAGCACGAGATTGACGGCAAAGACGATAACCTGTTGAAGCCTGAACGCAATCAAGTACTCAAAGAAGCTCATTGTTTCTATATAACCGTAGAACGTGTACAGTGCAAGCGAGCCTAATCCGAGCGTGCAGAATAGAAGCGAGCAAACCGCTCCGATACCGCATTTGACGTAGTCGTTCTTTATCGGTGTTTTGTATATAATACCGATAAAAACGGGGTACAGCATATTCGAAACGAAGGTGAGCGGAATAAACGGTTGCCCGAATATTAGATTTCCGAGTACGTCCGAAATAGCTCCAACGATCATTCCGCCAATCGGACCGAGAACTGCGCCACTGATGAGCCAGGGCAGGTATATGAACGTTACGGTAAACGTCGGCGTAAGAGTTAGTGATTTACCGATCAGTTTCATAACCAAAGCCAGCGCGACGAAGGTTGCGAGTCTTGCAATATTTCTGCTGGAAAAATACTCTCGTCCTTTTTCGCTGATTGTTTTCTTTTTTGTCTTTTGCGACTCTGTGTCTGCTACGTCAATTGTTTCGGCAATATTAGAAGCGGATTCAGGAGTGGCAATTTCCTGCTGAGTAGTCTTACTCATTGTCGGGCCCTCCTAAGGCAATTATTTATTTTAGCCCTGCGCGTAAGGCGCAAACAAGGCATTACGCTTTATTATACAACTTTATAAGGATATATGCAAACGTTTTTGTAAGTTTGCGGAGCTTTTTTTGCGTGAGTTAAACCGTCCTACGTCAATGAACCCGAACGCCACTCCGAGCATAGCCATACCGCCTACGCCGACAAGAGCGGATAAAATAAGAGCAAGGAGCTGGGGAAGCGCGAACAGCAGGTTGAAAATCCAATTAGTAAGGAAAATGCAGGGTACGGCGAGCAAAAGGCAAACGCCGGTAGTCTTTAAAAACGACAGCGAAATACCCGTGCGTTTCTTTATGCAGATTACGTCCAGCGAGGTCGAGAGTATGAGCGATACTGCTTGCGCTAAACAAAACGCTTCCGCCGAAAAGTGACCGTAAAAGCAGAAGGCAACGCCGAACATAACCGCCGATCCAATTACGTAGTTTACAAACCCTTGCTTTTCCATACCGAGAGAGTTCATCATGGATGAAGTGATACTTTCCAGCGCTACCGGGATGAGTAGCAGTCCGCCCATTTGCAAAAAACGCCCTGCGTCGGCGTTGCCGTAAAGGAGCTCACCACACTCTGCGCCTATTCCTGCGAACATTGGAATAAACAGCGAGGCTACGACTACGGAAAAATCTATAGCGCGCTCTGCTTGACGCTTGACTTCTTTGTGGTTGCCGACAGCCGAGGCTTTAGCAAGCGTGGGTATCATGGCTTGCGAAAGTGATCCAATTACGGTAATGGGTAGGAACACGAGTGGCATAGCCATACCCACCGTTGCGCCGTACATGGCAAGAGCTTCCTCGTTCGTCATTCCCGAAGTAGTGAAGAGGAAGGGAATAACCACCGCAAGTAGCGAGTTAACGAGAGACGTTGAGGCGCGAAGTACGCTGATCGGAGCGGAAGATGAAAAAAGAGGTTTAAGCTCTTTGGCAGGTGAAGCAAGCCTACCGCCCTTAACCGCGTACAGCACGGCGGTAAGCACCATCGAAAATCCTACCGCAATGGTGAGCGATAACGTCGCCGCAAAAGTTTTGACAAAGCCGAGCGCAAAAGACAGCACGCAAAGCCCAATGCGCGCTACCTGTTCAAGCAGTTCAATAATGGATATAGCGGCGTATCGCTCCTTACCCCAGAACGAACCGCGCAGGGCGGCGGCTATCGCGCAGAACAGTAGTCCGGGGAGCAGAACGTACAGAAGATTTGCGCTTTCTTCGTTTCCTATAACCGACGTCAAAGGAACTCTGAGCGCAAACACAAGCCCGATTAGCGTTATGGATATTACGCCGTTAAGTAGCAGACCGGCGGTTGTAAGCGCATTCGTCCGTTTCAGTCCTCTTGCCTCGTACTCCGCAGTCATCTTGCCTGCAATTAGTGGCAGTCCGCTCGTTACCAGCGTCATAAGCACAAAGAAAAAAGACAGCGCTACCTGATAAACGCCCAGCGCGCTCGCCCCCATTTCTCTCGACAAATAAATTTTGAACACGAAACCCAAAGCTCTGTCCAGCATCGAGAAAGAAGTCAACGTAAAAACCGCTTTAACCAGCTTGTTCATACGCTAACTTATTACGTTTTTCACCCAAATATTACAAAAAACACGCAAGCTTTCCTAACTTGCGTGTTCGTAAATCAATAATCCTCTTTGACCTTATAAGTTCTTAATCCGCCTTTTACTATCTTGCAGACAAGGGGGATATTGTCGTAAATCTCACCGTCGAGTTCGATGGGAATACCGCCGTTATCTACCTCGACTTCCTCGACATCGTAGTGCGCAATTTCGGGAACGCCGTCGTGCTTACCTTTGATGAACTTCGGTATAAGGCGCATAACGCCACGTTTGAGTTTTTCTACCACCATAAGATCGAGTTTTCCGTCGTCTATCTTTGCGTTTGCAAACGCGTTCATTCCTCCACCGAAAGCAGATCCGTTTCCGACGCCAACCATAATTATATTTTTCTCAATCCATTCGCCGTTTATTTTTATGCGCATGGGGTAGGGTTTGAACTTCATCAAGCACTTGACGAGTGAAACGTAATAGGAAATGGTGTTCTTTTTGTTGATAACCGCTTGCAGAACGTCTACGTCCATACCCGTACCGGCAACGTTAAGACATTTTTTATCACCGCATTGTATGTAGTCAATCTGCTTGGTATCCCCGCGCAAAATATCTTCAAATGCTTCAATGGGATCGGAGGAGAGCTTCGACGCTCTTGCAAAATCGTTGCCACGACCGGCAGGGATAAAACCGAGGGTGGTCGTTTCGGGCGTAACGAGCCCGTTAAGCGCTTCGTGGAAAGTTCCGTCACCGCCGATAGCGATTACGTTATCCGCGCCCGAAAGACAGAGCTCTTTGGTAAGCTCCGTTGCGTGACATTTGGCATTAGTCTCGTATACGGTGTACTCAATGCCTTTTCCGTCACAATATTCGGTAATCTTTTTGAGGTATGCTTCGCCCCTTTTCTTTCCGCTTCCTTTGTTTGCGACAAAATTATACATATTATTAGTATAACAAACGGTAACAATTATTTCAAGAAAAAATATGTGATTGCTTTGAAAATATTTGTAAAAACGTGCTCTTCGTGCTATAATACCGCTTGTAAGCATGCAAATCGAAGTACCCAAATGGCTGAAAGAAATAGCCGAACATAACGAAACGCCGTTATATCTCGTCGGCGGATACGTTCGCAACGCCTTGTGTGGACTGCCACCCTCCGACGTAGACGTAGCAGGCAAAGCAATGCCCGAGGAGCTTAATCTCCCCAAGGGTTTCTTTTACGCTACTCGCTATAAGCGTATGGGTACGGCACTCGTTAAACATAGATATATACCGAGATTGGAGGCAGAATATACGCCTTTCCGCACGGAGGAGTACGCGCCGGGTGGCGGTCATACTCCTACGGTCGTACGCTTTGACGCGGATATTAAAGAGGATGCTTCGCGCCGTGACTTTACCGTTAACAGCATATATTACGATATAAAAAATGATGAAATAATTGACTTCTTCGGCGGAGTAGAGGATGCGAAAAATAAAATTCTCCGCGCCCATAACCCCGAAAAAGTATTTGCTTCAGACGGATTAAGACTGCTTCGTCTTATACGTATCGCTGCAGAAACGGGATTTGAAATAGATCCCGAAACGGCGCGTGTGGCAAAAGCTTCGGCGCATATGCTTGCAGACATAACCATGAACAGAAAGAGTTCGGAATTGTTCAAAATCCTCTTTGCCGACCTTGCTTACGACGTAGAGGACGCGCATTACCGCGGACTGACCTTGCTCCGTGACTACGGCTTCCTTAA
>JAFTMM010000101.1 GCA_017452405.1 Clostridia bacterium
CTCTTAGAAGACGCAAAATTGCGTATTGTTATTGGGAGCTACTTAACAGCAAAACTCAAAATCTTATCCCTAAATTAAAAGATAAACACAAAAGAATCGTTATAGACGTCAGGGGAATTGACAAGAAAAAAGCAAGCAAGCTCTTACTTAACCCGTTCTCCACCGTATTTGACTCTAATAGCGAGACGTACGGCAGATTCGGCAAAGGAGTTAAATAATGAACGATCCAATTAAAACGTTGGAACTTGACGAGATACTGAAGAGAGTTTCAGCCTACGCCTGTTCTCCATGCGGAAGAAGTCGTATTATAAACAGCCTACCTACGGACGATTTCAGTGAAGTACAAAGCCGTCTGGAGTTTACTTCGCAAGCTGTTTTATTAATAACCAAATATCGTCACGGTGGAATTGAATCGTTTGACGATATAAACGATACGCTTGAAAAAGTTCGCGCCGGCGCTACGTTATCTATGGGCGAATTGCTGAAAGTTGCTACCGTACTCAGAAGTTCTCGCCTTGCAAAAAGCTCCTTGGACGGTTATTCTAACGACGTAGATAAAATCAAGGACGTAGCTTTTCGCATATTTGCAGATGAACGTTTGGAAATGGAAATTAAGCGCGACATCATTTCAGATACCGAAATGGCAGATACCGCAAGCGATACTTTGAAAGATATAAGATATCGTTTACGAAAAATGAAGTCTAAGCTAATAGAAAGATTATCTTCTTTCACGAGAAGCAACGTCTATTCAAAGTATTTACAAGATAATTTCTATACTATGCGCGGTGGTAGATACGTTTTACCCGTAAAAAGCGAATGTCGACAAAGCGTACCGGGCTTACTCCACGACCAATCAGCAAGCGGTTCAACGGTTTATATCGAGCCTTTTGACGTCGTTACAATGAATAATGATATTGTAAGATTAGAAGGTGACGAAGCGCGCGAAATCGAGCGCATTTTGCAGGTATTTACCGCAAAAGTTCTTGCCCAAATCGATAATTTATATGACGCTCTCGAAAGATTAACGCTATTAGACGCTTATTTTGCAAAAGCAAATTACTCGATTACCATAGACGGAATACTTCCCGAACTTAATATGGCGAAAGAAATCCGTCTTTTGGGCGCGCGACATCCGCTAATCGACTCGAAGCGCGTCGTACCTATCGACATTTCAGTAGGCGAGAACGGTAAGAATATTTTGCTTATTTCCGGTCCAAATACAGGCGGTAAAACCGTTTCACTTAAAACCATCGGACTTTTCTCATATATGCTTTCCGTAGGACTTCTCGTTCCTTGCAGAACGGGAAGCGTTATGGCAATATTCGATAAAATCTTTTGCGACGTTGGTGACGATCAAAATATAAGCATGAACCTCTCCACGTTCTCGTCACACGTCAAAAATCTTAAAGAAATTACCGAGTCTTTCACCAACGAAAGCCTTATTCTTCTTGACGAAATAGGCAGTTGTACCGCGCCCGACGAAGGCGCTGCAATCGCCGTAGGCGTTATGGATTATATAGCCGAGACCAACGCCAAAGCGGTTATTACTACGCACTATCCTCAATTAAAAGAATATGCTGTAACGAGTAATAAAATTCTCAATGCAGGTATGCAGTTTGACAAATCTACGCTAAAGCCTACTTACAAGATTTTGATGGGCTATCCCGGTTCAAGCAACGCAATCGAAACTGCCGCATCTCTTGGACTCGCAGACAAAATATTGAAGACGGCTCAAAGCAGACTCCATAACCGCGCGGAAGAGGACTACGATACCTTGCTTAAAAAAGCGTTTGAGATGAAGTCAGACGCCGAAGAAGAGCTTAAAAAAGCGACTGAAATTAGAGAAACGGCAGAATCTAAGCTTGAAAAAATAGCAAATGACGAGAAAAAAATCGCCGAAACACTTTATAGAATAAACGAAAATGCTAAAGCAGAAACTAAGAGATTAGTAAAAAAAGCAACGGATAAGGCGGAAGAAATAATTGAAGAAATCAAACAGGAGCTCAAAGAAGCGGACGAAAAAGCATTATTAAAAGCCAAAAAAGACTATAAGAGATTAGCTGCGCTTGCTTATGACAACGGCGAAGAGATCAAAAGCGTACTTCACGAAGAGTTTAAAGAGGGCGAAATTCAAATAGGCGCGAAAGTGGTTATTAAGTCTTTTGGACTTGAAGGAACGGTGAAAAAAATACGCCCGGAAAAGAAAGAAGCGGAAATTAACTGTGACGGTAAGTTCGTTAAGGTCAAACTCAGCGATCTGGCAAAACCTTATCAAAAACAAACCAAACCCCGTCCTCAAACTAAAACGTCTATCATTTCACCATTAAATCAAAGCAAGCAAGAATTTCTTGACAAAGAAATTATGGTAATTGGAATGAACGTCATAGACGCATGGGAGGAAATTGAACAGTTACTCGATAATGCTTCTCGCATTGGTCTGAAAAATTTACGTATAGTTCACGGTAAAGGCACGGGCGCGCTCGGCAAAGGCATTCAATCCTATCTGCGTTCGCACCCTGCCGTAAAATCGTTCCGTTACGGTAGATATGGAGAAGGTGACAACGGTGTTACGCTCGTAGAACTAGTATAATTGTCGAATTCTATCGATAAACGTATGAATTTAACGAATTTATATATTTTGTGTTTTTCTTTAACAAACGCTTGACAAATATGCGTGATAATGATATTATCTATACATTCTCACACAAGATAAGATTTTTTGGAGGAAAACATGAATGATGAATTTGAAAATAAGATTATAACAGAAGTAGGCGATTGTTTATATAATATGGGAGTTTATCCAAACATAGTCGGCTTTATGAATATGATTTACGCAGTAATATCCGTTGTAAAAAGCGGAAATCCGAATTACCCTACGTGCAAAGCGTATATAGACGCCGGCAAAAGAGTAAACAGAAGTCCGTCTTCAATTGAAAGATCTATGCGTACGTTGATCTTTAAATGCGAAAACTCTCACACTTTTGATAAACTTAACGATTTTATCGGCGCTCCCGTTTATCATAATCAACCTTTCAGTGCAGGTGAATTAATAAGTATTTTTGCATTAAAATATATGAAAAATCAAAAATCAGCGGAAAAAGCGCCAATATTTTGAAAAATTGATTAATTAAAATGATTTTTGAGCAAAACACTTGACTTTATTTCGCGTTTGCTGTATTATATCAAGTACATACGAATTTTCGATATATTCGGACAAGTAGACGCGGAAACAATATGCGGAAAAGAGAGTTCATTCGTGGCTGAAAGATGAGCACGTATATCCAGATTGAAACCACCGAATACGAAAACCCTCGGGGGTAATCCCGATAACTAGGTCGCATTTTGCGATAAAAAAGGGTGGAACCACGGTTTAACAAATCGTCCTTAAACTAAAGTTTAGGGACTTTTTTATTTTATTAGAATATTGATAAGAGGAACACATGGAGGAAATTATGGTAAAAGTAACGCTTAAAGACGGTTCCGTAATGGAAGTAGAACAGGGCGTAAAAATCATTGACGTTGCGAAACAAATCAGCGAAGGTCTTGCGAGAGTTGCCTTAATTGCAAAACTTGACGGCAAGCTGGTTGATTTAACGACCACCGTAGATAAAGACTGCGCGATCGAACTACTGACCTTTAAAGACGAAGAGGGTAAGACTGCTTATCGTCATACCTGCTCACATATACTTGCGCAGGCTGTTAAGAATCTTTTCCCGGGCGCAAAACTTGCTATCGGTCCTGCTATTAAAACAGGTTTCTATTACGACTTCGATTTGCCTTCTTCAATTTCCATGGACGATTTACCTAAAATTGAAAAGGAAATGGAATCCATCATTAAAGCGGATTTGCCCATTATTCGCACTAACGTGACTCGCAAACAGGCTGTTACCAAAATGCGCGGTTTTGACGAGATTTATAAACTTCAGCTTATTGAAGATTTGCCTCGCGGTTCTACCATTACGCTTTACTCGCAGGGTAATTTCGTAGATCTTTGCGCGGGCCCTCATCTCATGAGTACGGGCAAAGTAAAATGCTTTAAATTAACGCAGATCACGGGCGCATATTGGAAGGGTGACGAGAAAAATAAAATGCTCACCAGAATCTACGGTACTGCGTTTGAAAAGAAATCGGAGCTTAACGAATATCTTGAAGCGCTCGAAGAAGCCAAAAAACGCGATCACAACAAGATCGGTCGTGAACTCGGTATCTTTATGACCGACGAATTGGTAGGTCAAGGCTTACCGCTTTTTATGCCTAAAGGCGCAAAGATCATGCAAACCATTCAGCGTTTTATCGAGGATGAAGAAGAACGTCGTGGTTATATGTTCACCAGAACGCCCATGATGGCTAAGAGCGATCTTTATAAGGTTTCGGGACATTGGGATCATTATAAGGACGGAATGTTCGTACTCGGTGACGAGGCTATGGATGATGAAGTAATGGCGCTTCGCCCCATGACTTGTCCATTCCAATATCTTATTTATAAAAATGGAATTAAGAGCTATCGCGATCTTCCTTGCCGTTATAGCGAAACTTCTACGCTTTTCCGCAACGAAAGTAGCGGTGAAATGCACGGTCTTACCAGAGTTCGCCAGTTTACTCTTTCCGATGCTCATATCGTATGTACGCCCGAACAGGTGGCTGAAGAGTTTAAAAATATTCTCGATCTCATCCATTATGTAGAGGACTGCTTCGGCATTAGAGACGAAATAACTTACAGATTCTCCAAATGGGATCCGAAGAAGAAGAGCAAGTATATCAACGATCCGAAAGGCTGGAACGATACTCAGGCGCTTATGAAGGAAATTCTTGACGACCTTGGTATCGAGTACGTAGAAGCAGAAGGCGAAGCAGCGTTCTACGGCCCTAAACTCGACCTTCAGGCGAGAAACGTATGGGGTAAGGAAGATACTATCATCACCATTCAGATCGACTTCGGTCTTGCAGAACGTTTTGATATGACTTACGTTGCGGAGGACGGAACGAAAAAGCGCCCTATGATTATTCACCGTTCGTCTATCGGAAGCTACGAGCGCACGCTTGCTATGCTTATTGAAAAATATGCCGGTGCTTTCCCGCTTTGGCTTGCACCTCTTCAGGTCAAAGTTATGTCTCTTACAGACAGAACTGCTGAAAAAGCAAAAGAAATTACGCTAGCTCTGAAAAAGAGCGGAATTCGCGCAGAATCCGATTGCAGAAGTGAAAAAATCGGTTTCAAAATTCGCGAAGCTCAGCTTGAAAAGGTGCCTTATATGCTCATAATAGGCGATAAGGAAGCCGAAGCAGGCGTTGTAGCTGTAAGAGCTAGAAAAGCAGGGGACCTCGGTCAAATGACGCTTGAGAACTTTATTTCAAAAGCAAAGGGCGAAATTGACAGTTTTTCTTTAGAAAACTAATGAAAAACGGTTGACAAATGATTGCCTTTAGCATATAATATCTGTGTTGAAAGTAGATTTTATCTCACCGTTCGGGCAAGCTCGGAACGGTAACGCAAAGTTATATAAAGGAATTTATATGAGCGTGAAATCTGTTTTCACGCTCATTATTTTTATGGAGGATACGACTATCAACAAGCAGCCCGAAGTCGAAATCAATCGCAAAATTCGTGATCGCGCAATCCGCCTGATCGGAGAGAACGGCGAACAGCTCGGTATTATGAGCGCGGACGAAGCGAACAAAATTGCCGACGATAAAAATCTTGATCTTGTAAAGATTAGTCCACAGGCAACACCGCCCGTGTGCAAGCTTATGGATTACAGCAAGTTTAAGTTCGAGAAGGCAAAGAAAGAAAAAGAGGCGAAGAAAAACCAGAAGCTTAATGAAACAAAGAAGATCTGGTTGTCCATGACGATAGATCGTCACGACCTCGAAACTAAGGCCCGCGCAGCAGAAAAGTTTGTTACTGCCGGAAACAAAGTTGAAGTATCCATCAGAATGCGAGGCAGACAGCAAGCGCACTCCCGCCTCGGTGTTGAAGTTATGCAACAGTTTTATAGTTTGATCGAAGAAGTATGCGTTATCGAGAGATCTCCTCTCACCGAAGGACGTAATATTCTTATGATATTAGCACCTAAAAAATAAGTTACGGAGGACATATACATGCCTAAAATGAAGAGCCATAGCGGCGCGAAGAAGCGTTTTCGCGTTAGCAAATCCGGCAAAGTAAAACGCAATTTTCAGAATAAAAACCACATTCTGACCAAGAAAGACAGTAAGAGAAAAATGAAGCTTCGTCAGGGAACGTACCTTGCATCCGCGGAAGAATCAAAGACCGTAAAAGTTATGCTTCAGGGTAGGAGGTAATTAAAATGAGAATTAAGAGAAGTGTAAACGCATTAAAGAAGCGCAGAAAAATAATGAAATTATCCAAAGGTTACTTTGGATCTAAGTCTCGTTCGTACCGCGTAGCTCGCGAAGCGGTTATGAAATCGCAGATGTACTCCTTCATTGGACGTCGCCTTAAGAAGAGAGATTTCCGTAAGCTTTGGATTGCTCGTATCAATGCAGCAGCTCGTATGAACGGTATGTCTTATAGCAAGTTCATGCACGGTCTCAAGGTTTCCGGAATCGATCTTAACAGAAAGGTTCTTGCAGATATCGCAGTTACCGATGCTGCGGCTTTCACCAAGCTTGCAGAAATGGCTAAGGCAGCTCAATAATTAATATTCAAAAACAGAAGCGAAAGCTTCTGTTTTTGGTATTTACGTAAATTTTGCGATATATTATATCACACATAGTATGGTAATTTCGTCAAAAGAAAATAAAAACATAAAGTTACTTCAAAAGCTTTCACAAAAAAAGTATCGTGATGAATACGGGCTTTTTGTTGTTGAAGGTTTGCGTGGAGTACGTGATATAATGCAATTTGATGAAACCTTAATTGATCAAATATTTGTAAGCGAAAACAAATCCGATCAGTTTCCAAATGCAAATATAGTAAGTGAGCGAATTTTTGCTAGCGTATGCGAAACTGAAAACTCACAAGGTATTTTAGCCATCGTTAAAAAACCTATAAGCCGGCAAATCTGTAGCAACTTCGTACTTTTTCTGGATCGCGTAAGAGATCCCGGAAACGTCGGTACTCTTATTCGCACAGCTTGTGCAGCAGGCTATAATGACGTAATACTTCATGACTGTGCCGATCCCTATTCGGGAAAGGTAGTTAGAAGCACTATGTCGGCAATTGCGAAAGTTAATCTTATTTTAGCAGGATACGAATATCTTTCCAATTTAAAACGAGAGAATTTTAACGTCATTTGCGCAGATATGGACGGAAACAACGTCTTTGATTACAAAACCGATCAAAAAGTTTGCATCGTTATAGGTAACGAAGCGAACGGTGTATCCGATGAAGCTAAAAAACTTTGCGACACGGTACTTTCTATTCCTATGGACGGAAAAATCGAATCATTAAACGCCGGAGTAAGTGGCGCAATAATGATGTATTATTTAAAGTATAAAACCAATTAATTTAAGCGAGGATAAACATATGTCAGGACATTCCAAGTGGCACAACATACAACAAGCTAAAGGTAAAGCAGACGCCGCAAGAGGCAAAATTTTCACTAAAATAGGTCGTGAAATTGCCGTAGCAGTAAAAGCAGGAGGACCGGATCCCAACTCCAACGCTTCGCTTCGCGCGGTTATCGAAAAAGCAAAGGCTAATAATATGCCAAAGGATAACATTACGAGAAGTATTCAGAAAGCAAGCGGTGAGCTCGGAAGTATTAACTATGAAAGCAAAGTATACGAAGGTTACGGCACGAATGGTATTGCTGTTATCGTAGAGGCTTTGACGGATAATGCAAACAGAATGGGTGGTGAAGTACGTCACATTTTCGACCGTTCGGGTGGTAGTTTGGGCACAACCAGTTGTGTTTCGTATATGTTTGAAACTAAAGGTATAATCGAAATCGAAAAGAAAGCCGGTATGGATGACGACGAAATGATGATGGTTGCGCTTGACGCAGGCGCAGACGACTTCGACGTTCAGGACGAATACTACGAAATAAGCACTTCTGTCGATAAATTCGCTTCCGTACGAGATGCAATTACGGCAGCAGGAATTCAGTACGTATCTGCGGAAATTGATAGAATTCCCAATAATACAGTTAGACTTGAAGCTGAAGATAGAGATAAACTTCTTAAAATGCTTGATGCTTTTGAGGATAACGACGACGTTCAGAACGTATATCATAACGCCGAATTCGACGAGCCCGAGGCATAATTATGAAAACGGTACAAGAAACCTGCTCACTCGCAAAGCAAAACGTAGCTTATCCTGCGCTTTTATCGACGCAGGATAAAAACGATATGTTGGAAATAATAGCTACTGCATTAGTTCAAAAATCCGCGGAAATATTATCTGCCAACGCAAAAGATATAGAAAATGGGCACAACTTACCTGCGCATCTTATCGATCGTTTAAGCCTTTCAGCTGAGCGTATTGCCGGAATTGCAGATGGAATTAGACAGTTGATTGCGCTTGACGATCCAATCGGAAAGGTGAGTGACAGTTGGGTAAACCATGCAGGTTTGCAAATTATGCGCGTTGCAGTTCCGCTTGGCGTAATAGGAATAATTTACGAGGCAAGACCTAACGTGACCTGTGACGTCGTAGCGCTTTGCATAAAAACAGGTAACGCCGTTGTTTTAAGAGGTAGTAAGGACGCATACGTCACGAACTCCGAGATCGTTAAAGTAATCAAAGAAGCTCTGGCAAACACAGGCTATAATCCTGATTTTATACAGCTTATTGAAGACACGACGAGAACCGGCGCCGAAGAGTTTATGCATATGGACGAATACGTGGACGTTTTGATACCACGCGGTTCAGCTTCGCTAATCAAAACAGTTAAAAAGAATTCATCTGTGCCCGTAATTGAAACAGGAGCAGGCAATTGCCATCTTTACGTTGAAAAGACTGCTGATTTGACTATTGCAAAAGACGTTCTTTTGAATGGAAAACTTCAGCGTCCAAGCGTATGTAACGCGCTTGAAAGTTTGCTCGTTGATAAAGAGATAGCTCCAACCGCTTTACCTGAATTACTTTCTGCATTAAATGAGAAAGGGGTATCAATTCGCGGTTGCGCAATTACCGCAAGCATTTGCGATTACGTTATCCCTGCAACCGAAGAAGATTATGCAAAAGAGTATCTCGGCTATGAAATTTCTTGCAAGGTAGTCGAAAACATAGATGAAGCCATAGCTCATATTAACAAGTATAGCACCAACCACAGCGAAGCGATTATTACTACCGATAACTCGTCTGCGGAGAAGTTCCTGCGCGAAATTGACAGCTCTTCGGTATACGTTAACGCTTCGACGCGCTTTACCGACGGTTTTGAGTTCGGTTTTGGTGCTGAAATGGGAATATCCACTCAAAAACTACATGCAAGAGGTCCGCTTGGTCCGGAACAACTTACAAGTTTTAAATATCAAATTATTGGTAGAGGACAAGTTCGCAAATGAGCTTATGGGATGCGTATAGAGAAAAATTCGGCAAAAAACCGAATAATAAACCCGCAAAACCTAAGCCGACCGCCAATAAATCAGGCTTAGATTCAGGCGTGAAATCCAAAGGGAAAGCAAAAAATAAAACGACACCACAGGACGCGCCAAAGGACGCACTCCCTTCGGATAAGCCAAAAAGCAAAAGCTTAAACGCCAAAAATCCTCATGAAGGACACAGACAGAGAATGCGTGAAAGATATGAAAAAGATCCAGATATGGACACTTTTGCGCCTCACGAAGTTCTTGAACTGTTTCTTTATAACGGCATTCCACAAAAAGACACAAATAGACTTGCGCATGATTTAATAAATACTTTCGGCTCATTCAATAACGTATTTGATGCGCCGAAAGAAGATTTATTAGCAGTAAAGGGAATGACGAAAAATGCGGTCATGATGATTAAAGAAACTTTGGCGATAGCGTCAATATATCATCGCCATTTAAACGCCCACAGAGTTGAATTAAGTAATCCGTATCAAGTTGCAGAATACGTTAAATCATATTTCTTAAACAAAACTTATGAAATGGTTTATGCGCTTTTCCTTGACATAAACAGCAAGCTCATTACTACGATTGACGTCGGAAAAGGTAACGCTACAAGCACCGGAATCGACGTTAAAAAACTGTCTAGTATGGCACGCGCTAAGAGCGCAGTAAAAATCGTTTTAGTACATAACCATCCGGGCGGAAACGTTCTTCCGTCACCAAACGATCTTACCACCACATGCAGTTTGATGTTCGATATGTACCTATACGATATGAATCTTATAGATCACATTATCATAGGTCCGGACGGTAGGTTTTTCAGTTTTGAAGAAAATGGACTTATTCAAGAGTTAACAAAACGTTGTAACGCTTTCATGTCAATGAAAGACTCGAAGTTAGCAGAAATAAAACTAACAAATGATTTGTCGTCAAAAGCTACGATAGAAGATTTAACGACTATTGCAGAAAGATTTACTGAATCAAACAGTAAAATTGGTAGAACGACTCCAATTTAAATCAAAAAACCTCGAAATTTTCGAGGTTTTTTGATTATTTCAAGTTGAAAAATTTAATTTGCATAAATCACACGTTTTGGCGAATTAATCCTACTACTTTTCCGACTATCGATACGTCACCATCTACGATAATTGATTCGTATGCATCATTTTCAGGCTGAAGCCTCACGCAATCTTTCCCAACAAACAGACGCTTAACTGTAGCTTCATCATCCACCATAGCTACGACAATTTCGCCGTTTTCGGCGCTTTCTTGTTTGTTAACCGCTATCAGATCACCGTCAAATATACCGGCTTTTACCATGCTGTCGCCTTGAACACGCAGGAAAAACAGGGAAGAGCCGCTAAAAAATGATTCAGGAAGCTCTATAGTATCAACAATATTTTCTACTGCCAAGATAGGAGTACCTGCAGCGACTTTACCAACAATAGGAATACCATTAGTTTGTTTGAGATCTGCGCGATCACATATCTCTAAAGCTCTATTTTTGGTAGCGGATTTTTTCAAATAACCGCATTTATCAAGCTTATTTATATGATAAAATGCGGTAGATGTAGATTTAATTTTAACCGCTTGACAAATCTCACGAACAGAGGGCGGAAAACCATGTGAATTTACATAAGAAATTATATAATCATAAATTTGCTTAGTCGTACCCTTGATTTCTTCTTTAATCATTACGTTTCTCCTCAATCTTCTCCAATATAGCAAGATTTTTGTCTATATTATCACACAATGGCGAATTTTGTCAAGACTTTGACGCTCATATGTTCTAATTGATTATTTATAAACAAAGTCCGAGTGATTTTCGGACTTGTTTAATCTTTATTATCGTCAATAATTTTCGTTATTTCCGCAGCTTTCATACGGTTTCGTTCGCTCATTTGCGCGTAATGGCGTTTGGTAGTATTAACGTCAGAGTGTCCCAAAACGTCAGCTACTACGTAAATATCTTCGGTAGCGCGATACAAATTAGTAGCATACGTACTTCTAAGTTTATGCGGAGTAATTTTTTTGAGAGGGGCGGCGTATTCGGCGTATTTTTTAACCAACTTTTCAACGGTACGAACACCTATACGACTACATTTTTTACCTTGTAAAGCGTAAAATAAGATATCTTTATCTGCATTACGAAGTTTTTGCGACAATTCGGTGTTTTCTAAAAGCTGTTGATCCAACCAACTTATGTATTCTTTTAAGGCTTGAACAGTTTGAGCAGGGAGGTATAAAATACTCTTATTTCCGCCTTTCCTAGTAACGGTAAATAAGCCTTTTTCAAAATCAATATCCGACTTATTTAAACCTACCAGCTCACTGACACGAATACCCGTGCCTAAAAATAGAAACAAAATTGCTTTATCTCGAATTTTCGTTACGTAATTAGCAGAACGCTGCCTATCAGTTAAATAATCTCCGCTTTCTACAAGAGATATCATTTTCTCAACTTCATCACTATCAAGGCGAATAATAGGTTTCTCGTGAATTTTAGGCATATCAACCTTTAACGTCACGTTACTATCTATAAGCTCTTTTTTATATAAATATTTATATAGCGATCTCAACGAAGCAAGTTTGCGCTCTTTAGCTTTTTCGCCATTTGAAAATTTTCGTCCATTTAATTTGTAAGAGGACAGCCCGTCAAGATATTTCTCCAAATCATACGGCGTAACGCCCTGAATATCTTTTAAAGTTATATCATATATCGGCTTATTCAATAATTTACGCTCTGAAAGATAAGTAAAATACACACGAATATCAAGAAGATAATTTAAGCGAGTCAACACAGAAGTACGAGAAGAAATTCCTACGATAAATTGACCGACGAATTCCGGCATTTCGGCTAAGATATCGTCGATCTTACTTAAATTAATTTCATCACGCGCCTGAAAATAGTTACTCATATGAGAATTATAACAATATTAATTAAGTTTGTCAACAGATAGTTGTAAAGAAATTATTTAATACGCAACACGCAAAAAACCATACTATGCGTGACATAACAACGGCTAGTTTAACTGATATATCCGCAATTTCTTAAATTTAAATTTAATTTCGCTATTTTAGTTCGTAAAAGCTGACTTTTGCGAATACTTATACGGATTCCCTTTTTTACAAAGATTAGCGAAGATACGACGTTAAAGCGCCATAATTTTTTAGGTCTTTATTCAATTGCTTATAATTTGGAAGCACGCGCGCTACGAAGTTCCAAAATCTATTAGAATGATTTAATTCAACCGTATGACATAATTCGTGAATAACGACGTAATCTGCGACGTGAGTAGGAAGCAATATCAATCTCCAGTTGAGCCTGATATTTTTCTTATCGTCACAGCTTCCCCATTTACCTCCGGCGTTCGTAAGTTTGAATGAGTTGTGGTAAAATCCGTGTTTACCTGCTAATTCGAATAATCTATTTGCTAACTGCTCTTGGGCTATACGTGCGTACTCTCTTTTTAATTTCTTTTTCAGCGTTTCTATATCAATTTCTTTAGGAATTAATATCTCTCCGTTAGCAGTTATTTTTAAACTTTTCTTTGTTGTAGCAAGTACTCGCATCTTTTCCCCGAACAGCAAAAATTTCTTATACTTCAACACTTCATCTAGTCCAAAATACTTTAAAGAAGCGTTATATTCGGCAATTTTTCGAGATATCCATTCCCTTTTAGACTCCAAAAATTTGCGCAGTTTTTCTTGGTTGTTTTGCGAATTTTCGTATGAAATCGGCGCAAACACGATCACTTCGCCTTGCTTGATTCGTATCGCCACGCATCTTCTTTTCGTATATTTAATCTCGTAATTCATATGGCAATTATATGCGAAATTTGTCTAAAAGTCAACTGTGATTTGTAGATATATAAGTCAATTTATCATTGACACACAAAGTAATGTGTGATATAATACTCATATGATAAATACCATTAACAGCGACTTAATTCGCGGACATATCGATACGATAATCCTTAGCGTTTTGCATGAAGGCGACCGCTATGGTTACGATATTCTCGGCGAGATTGAAAAGAAAAGCGGCGGTCAGTACGTTCTGAAACAGCCGACTCTTTACAGTTGCTTAAAGCGCCTTGAAACGCAGGGATTTATCTATAAATATTGGGGAACGGAAACCAACGGTGGTAGACGTACTTACTATTCCCTCACGGACATGGGAAAAGAGCTGTTTTTAAAGAACAAAAACGATTGGAAATATTCAAGAGGCGTTATCGATAAACTTATTTCCACTTCCGACGATATTATCAACGAGAACGCTATTTACATTGAAGTAGCCACTACTAAGGAAGCCGAGAACATTTCTGTAACTGAAAATATTGAGGAAAAAACCGAGGACACGCAAAACGTAGCTGACGAAGCAAAAGAAACAGAAACGAACGACAATAATCCCGTAGAACAAGCAGAGCAAGATAAAATCAGTGCAGAGTATGCAGAAGTTTTAGCTGAAGCGGAAAAACAAGAGATCCTTTCCCCTGCCTCGGACACCGTCTCCGATATAACCGACAGCATAAGTAACTACAATGAGTCTGAAAAAATAGAAGCTTATAGCTATGCAGATAGATTAAACCACGAAGTAGTTGAAACAAAACGAGATGATATTTTCTCGTTTGGATCCTCATTCTTCGCGAGCGATTATAACGAAGAAGATGATGAAGATGCAGATGATTCGGGTTACGAAATCGTCACCGAAGAAAACGAGGAAACTTTTGAACTTGACGTTAATACATACGTAAACGAGCATCCTGCTTCTTTTACCGACAAACCCTTTTACAACGATAGCGATTTTGATGACAAAGAAAACGATCAAGAACACGCTGAACCCGAAGAATCGCTTTTCAAAAGTTATGAAAACGCAACGCTTTCCGAGGAAGCTGATAGAGAAATCGTTATTGGCAGAGAATATCGCAATATAATTAAATTACTTTTAACTAGCGACGCGGATTCAGATATTAACGACGTCGAAGCAGATATCGAAGCAGAGAGCAACGAAAATATCGTGGATTCAACTCCCGAAATTAATGACGAAGTAATATTGCCAAGTGAAATTGAACCCGACGTGGACACTCAGGAAACGACTCCAAGCGGAGAATTTGATGATTTGCTCTTGTCCGTACGTAGCATGGGCGACGAGATACGAATCCGTTCGCACAACGGTGCTGTCGAAAAGAAATACAACGAACTTTACAATTATTATTCGAATAAGCTTAATCTTTTCAAATATGGGATTTTGTTTGGAATAATGATTCTGGAAATCATCATTCCCTACTTTATCATAAAATTTGGCTTCAATATATCGATATTCGGAGAGTTACCCATTCTCGTAATTTCGGTTGTCGGCGCAGCAATTTTGCCTATATTTGCAATATCAGCATACTTAATTGATCCGTTTAAGCGCAAACGCTATGAGTTTGAGTTAAAAACGTCGATTTTGTATCGCACAGGAATTATGGCGCTTATTCTCATACTTATATACGCCGTTAACGTAGTGCTGTATATGGACATTTCTTTTGAAGCGGAATACGCCTTTAGTTTGATTAGCCCTGCGCTACTCAGCACAAACATTCCCATTTCTGCTTTAATTTACAAAAAGTTGTTTGATACTAAACAGTTTACAGTCGAGTAAATATATATTGTCGAGTAAAATTACATTAGATAATAATCAAAATGATCGCCCCGAGGAAATAACCTCGAGGAGATTAATATTTGTAGATTTTGGCTTTAATAAAGGAAATGAAGACATTTATGCTTAGGATTCATCAAGAGATTGAAGACTTTTAAGCAACGCTATTTTCGTATGTTCATAAGTAATACCACCCTGAACGTAAAGTGAATACGGTGGACGAACGGGCGCATCTGCGCTTAACTCTATAGAAGAACCCTGAACAAAAGTTCCTGCAGCCATAATGACTTGATCCTCATAACCCGGCATATCCCACGGCATTGGCAGGGCAAAACCGTCAACGGGCGAAGCGGATTGAATAGATTGACAGAACTTTATCATCTTTTCTTCATTGCCGAAATCAATAACACGCACTATATCCCCCGCATCTTCTTTAGCTGACGGAAATACGCCGTAACCCAATTCTTCCATAACTCCGGCAACTAATAACCCACCTTTGCGCGCCTGAGCAACGACGTGTGGCGCAATAAATAAGCCCTGATAAAAATTGCGATAAGAATGCTCGTACGAGCCTACTTCGGCACCTACTCCTGGCGCAGTAAGTCGCATTGCAACTTTATCTACCAGATCTTTTTTTCCTGCTACGTAGCCACCCGTAGGGGCTAACGCGCCTCCCGGATTTTTAATGAGAGAACCTATGATAAGATCGGCGCCTACGTCGGTAGGCTCACGCGTTTCTACAAACTCACCGTAACAATTGTCTATAATAATCGGAGCGTCTGTACGGTTTTTCACGAATTGCACGGCTTCGGCAATGTCATTTATGGAAAAACCTTTTCTGCGCGTATAGCCCGGGCTACGCTGAATATAAATTCCGTTAAATTGGTCAAGATCATAGTTTTCGGCAATAGTTTTATAATCGATTGAACCGTTTAAAAGCGGAACGCATTCAAATTTAATACCAAAGTCACTAAGAGAACCGTTACCCTTCCCAAAAATTACTCCCATAAGCGTATCATACGGCTCGCCGGTTATCGCAAGAACTTTATCGCCCGGACGGAAAATTCCGAAAAGCGCGCAGGAAATGGTATGAGTACCGGAAGCAAAATGCGGTGACACGAGCGCAGATTCGGCGTTAAAAACACACGCAAAAAGTTCAGACAATTTATCCCTTCCGTCGTCGCCGTAGCCGTATCCGGTTGAGGGCGCAAAATGACGGGAAGACACGCGCGTTGCCGTAAAAGCATTCAATACCTTTTCCTGATTTTTAAGCGATATCTCATCTATTTCATTATATTTTCGGGCATATCGTTCCTCAACACCCTTTATCAAATTCTCATATTTCACTTTAAAAACTCCGTAATTTCTTTATTTGAATTCGTATAATCCCAATTGTACACGTTTACTCGATTATCCCACCTAAGCCATCTGAAAAAAGTCTGCTGTTTTTTAATAAGCGCGTGATAACTTTGCTTCATGTGCTCGGTAATTTCAGCCCTCGTCATTCCGCACGAAAGTCCTAACAGAGCTTCCGCATATCCCACGCTAGACATGCACCGACATTCGGCATATTTTTCCAAACTTTTAACTTCGTCAAGAAAACCCATATCCATCATCATGCTTATGCGTTTCTCCGCTTTTAAATCCAGTTTTTCTCTATCCGCATCCATAACGACAAGTAACGCATCATAAACGTCCGAGCTTTGAGGGATAATTTCTTCTTCATCCGCGTATGGAGAAAAATACAACTCCAGCCGTCGCGTTATTCTGGGCAAGTCGTTTTGTCTGACAAGCGTATCCGGCTCGATTTTCTTAAGCATATCGTATAGATAACCTTCTCCGTAAAAGTGTTCCGCTGAACGTAATTTCTCTCTGATTTTATCGTTCGGACCTGCGTGACCGCAATTGTAACCGTGAAGCAGAGCGTTAATATAGAACCCGGTACCACCTACTATAATCGGTATTTTACCGCGTGAAATTACGTCCGAAATTATTGGTTTTATTTCATTCATGAAGTCCACAACGGTAAAAGGTTCAGTAGGATCTTTAAGGTCAATCAAATAATGCGTAACACCTTTCATTTCCTCGGTAGTAATTTTACCTGAACCAATATTCAGATATTTATATACTTGCACTGAATCCGCGCCTATAATCTCTCCGTTACAGCGAAGAGCCACTTCTACGGCATAATCCGACTTACCTATACAAGTTGGCCCACCGATTATTATAATTTTTTCTTTTTTATCCATCATACGATTCGCTTGAACCATTTTTCGATTTCATTGCGCTTAATCTTAATTGCAATTGGTCTGCCGTGCGGGCAAAACAAGTCTATTTTTTTCTTTACTATCGTTTCTATAAGTTTATTTACTTCGCTTTCCGATAAATTCATTTCGCCTTTAACTGCCGACTTGCACGCGCTTTGCATAAGCTCCTCTTTTATAAAACCGTGTTTTGACAATTTGTCCTTTTTTAAGGCTTCAATAAGTAGCGCAACAAAGTCTTTAAGTCTAATTTCACTCAAAATCAAAGGTACGGAAGACAGTGAAAAAGTATTTCCGGATAACTTATATAAGCTAAAACCAAGCGCCGAAATCTCTTCTATATTTTCCATAATAAGCTCTGCTTCATTTTGGTCAACGTCGAAAATATACGGCATAAGTAAATCCTGAATAGTTGGCGCGCCTTCATTCACAGCAGTAGATAAATCGTCGTATAAAATCTTCTCGTGAGCAGCGTGTTGATCAATAAGCACTATTTCGTTTTCGCGCTCAAGTATAAGATAGGTATTGAACAACTTTCCGCAATATTTGAATTTATCCAAACCTACGTAATCGGAAGATATTCCACTTTCATTAGCTACAATATCGTGAAAAATTTCGTGTTGTCTGGGCTCAAAAAAAGTCGGCTTAATC
>JAFTMM010000102.1 GCA_017452405.1 Clostridia bacterium
TAGTAAAGTTCGGCGTTTTTTAATGAAAGTTTTCAAAGTGTTTGAGAATAAGGATCTACCTGTTATCCTGAACGCCCTCATTCCGTCATCCTGAGCTTGTCGAAGGATCTTCCTGTCATCCTAAGCACTTTTCCCTGTCATCCTGGAGCGCAAGCTATAGGATCTCATAGATTCTATCGGTCGCAAGGCTAAAATTGGTACATAAATTTGGACAAAAAAATTAATTTTTGAGTGACAATTTTTTTCTCATATATTCAATCGGAGTTAAATACCCCAATGCACTGTGTGGACGTAGATTATTATAATAATACACGTAATACTCTACTACCATCATGTATGTGTATTCATTCAATAAGACTACTTTCCCTATTTCAGTTTTCATGCTTTTCCAAAATGTCTCTATATATACGTTATCTATTGGTGTGTGTGGGCGTGACATACTGTGTTTTATCTTTTTTTCTTGCAAAATGTCATAAAAGCTTTTACTCGTAAATGCAGAGCCTCGATCCGTCATCAATAAATCCGGTGTTCCATATTCGTTGATCGCTTTTGTTATTGCTTTAACTGCTAATTCCGCATTGCATCGTTTGCCCTGCGCTATCCCCACTACTATCTTTCGGTTTGTCGAGATTACTCCGCACGTATATATCTTTTTCCCGTTTATTTTTTGTTCCGTAAAATCCATACTCCATATTTCAGAAGTTTCTTTTTCTTCTTTACTTAGAGCCTTATATAAATTTGCTTGAATGTATTTTTCGGTCTTAGGGCTTGTATGCACGTTTTTTAATTTTTTTCGTCCATATTTTGACCTTTTATCCAGGTGTTTTAATATCTCACTTATCTTTCGCTCGGAATACTTCAGCCCACGTTTTTCTAATTCTCGTTTTAATACTCTTCGCCCAAAACTACCATGATGATATTCAAATATCTCACATACGTTTTTGCACTCTTCTTTAGAAAACTTCTCTCTCTTCGGATGGTGTTTGCGATAATGATAACTTGATTTTGCAATCTCTAATATTTGGCATACTTTGCTTGTAGAAAACTTTTGTAATTCTTTTACGGCAAATTCTACTTTTTCTGATTGCGTTCCGCAAAGTATGCCGTTGCTTTTTTTAAGATTTCATTTTCCATCTTAACGTCGGCTAGTTCTTTTTGCAAACGCCTGAGTTCATGCTTGTCTGTTACGCGTTTTTCTTCAAATGCCGATTCTCCACCTTCTTTGAATTCTTTTACCCAACGATATACTGTTTGCCTATCTACATTCAACATCGCAAATATATCTTTAGGCCGCATAGTTTTGCTTAACATTAGATACACTGCACTTAATTTAAATTCTTTAGTGAATTTTCTTTCCGGTCTTCTGGACATAACTTTCCCTCCAAGTATTTATATTATACTTGTCATTCATCTCTTTGTCCAATATTTGTGTACCATTTTCCTAACGCTCCAGAATTACAAATAGAGTAAGTTCGGTAGAAACTAAAAACCACCTCTGTCATCCTGGAGCGTAAACGATAGGATCTCAAAAACTTATCCATAATGACGGCGTAGCCGTCAATTCATGGAGCGAAGCGAGAATTCATGACAGCGGAGCTGTCAATTCATGTAAACGCGGGTGCGTTTGCAATTCATGCCTTATAAGTAAGGCAAAATGCGTTTGCAATTCATTTTATATAGGACCTTATATGCTAAAAAACATTTTCATTGATCTTGACGATACTATTCTCGATTTTGAGAAAAGTGAGGCGGAGGCGCTTCGGCAGACGATGCACGCTTACGGTCTTGAGGTGGGTGACAGCACCGTCGCCCTTTTTCATACAATAAACGCCGAGGGATGGAAAAGACTTGAGCAGGGCTTAATAACTCGAAATCGCTTGCTAACCGCGCGGTTTGAGCGTCTTTTTGCTGAAATCGGCGAAAGCGTAGACTGCGCTCTTTTTAACGAAACGTATAAATCACTACTTGCGCGTCAGGTGTTTTTTGTAGACGGCGCTCTCGAACTACTGCAAACGCTCCACGCCTCTTATGATTTATATCTTGCTTCAAACGGTACGGCGTCAGTGCAGGACGGGCGCATAGAGCGCGCAGGGATAGGCAAGTACTTTAGGCGCATTTTTATTTCACAGCGCATAGGGCATAATAAGCCCGCGCCTGAATTCTTCCGCGCCTGCTTTGCTGAGATTGACGGCTTTGAAAAAGAGCAAACTGTCATGATTGGCGACAGCCTAACCTCGGATATCCTCGGCGCAAATAACGCAGGAATTAAGGCGATTTGGTTTAATCCCAAAGGGGATAGGTTGCCACTCGCACTAAACGCAATGCAAGTTCGTTCGCTTGACGAAATACCCGACTTGCTCAAAACTACGTAAAAGTAAAAAACGGCTTAAAGCTCACCGTGAGCTTTAAGCCGAACCTATTTAATATTCCGTTTAACCTATTCAATACTACTTTGCAAGTTCGTCCGCAAGCACTTTGATCGTTTCTATATCCGCTTTCTTTACCGAAGCGCGAATGGTAACGTTTGTTTCGGCATACGTAAGGTTTTTGCAACCCTCCAGCTTCTTCATCATGACTTTGGTCGCTACGGGAGCCCACGAGCCGTTCTCGATAAACGCCACTCGGCGGTTTTTGTAACCACGTTCAACGAGGTCGTCGATAAACGTGCGCATAAAAGGGAAGATCTCGCCGTTATAAGTCGTAGTGGCAAGCACGAGACGGTCGTACTTGAACGCGTCCTCCACAGCTTCCGCCATATCTTCGCGCGCAAGGTCGGTCACCGAAACCTTAACGCCCTTTGCTTCCAGTTCGCTTGCAAGCGCGTAAACTGCTTTTTTGGTGTTGCCGTAAACGGAGGTGTATGCGATAAATACGCCTTCTTTTTCGGCTTTGTAGCTCGACCACGTGTCGTAAAGCCCGAAATAATATGCAAGATTTTCGGAAAGTACCGGTCCGTGTAAGGGGCAAACGGTATTAATTTCCAACGCCGAGGCTTTTTTAAGCACGGCTTGAACCTGCACGCCGTACTTGCCTACGATACCGAAGTAATATCTGCGTGCTTCGCAAGCCCATTCCTCGTCAACGTCCAACGCGCCAAACTTGCCGAAGCCGTCGGCAGAGAACAGCGTTTTGGTGGTGGACTCGTACGTCATCATAACTTCGGGCCAATGCACCATGGGCGCAAACACGAAGTTAAGCTCCTTGCCACCGAGGTCGAGCTTACCACCATCGGGTACGACGAGCTTTCTCAATTCAAGGTCAAGGCCCACAAAATATTGAGCAAGCATAATAAACGTCTTGGAGTTGCCTACGATAATGGCTTCGGGATAGGCGTCTGCAAACGCCTTAACGCTAGATGAGTGGTCAGGCTCCATATGCTGAACTACGAGGTAGTCGGGTTTGCGCTCTCCGAGCGCGTTTTTGATATTAGTCAGCCACTCGTCGGTTTTCTTGCCGTCCACGCCGTCCATGACCGCAATTTTCTCTCCGCAAACGAGGTAAGAGTTATACGACATGCCGTTAGGGACGACGTACTGTCCTTCGAAAAGGTCAACGTCGTGGTCGTTTACGCCTATATATTTTATTCCTTCTGGTAGTTTCATTTGAAGTTCTCCTTTGACTTTTGTAGTATATCACAACCTCACTCCAAAATGCAAGCAAGTGCTAAGATATTATTTTTATACTCCTAAGAAACTAATAATTGCTTTTAGCGCGAATAATAACAATTTTTTCGAATAATTATACGGAAAAGTATTGATTATTCCATTTCAATATGTTAAAATAAAGCTATTAAGAGAAAATCTAAAAAAGGTGGTAAAAAATCATGAAAAAATTATTTGCGATTCTTTTATCCGCAATAATGCTCGTAGGCACCGTTTTCGCGCTTACGGCTTGCGGAGCTAATGCAAAAGTCGTAGTGCTCGAATATCATTTGACGGCAGAAAGTTATGCTTTCGCTATCAATAAAGAAGTAGGCGCTGAAGTAAAGGCCGCTGCAAACGAGTTGCTTGCCGATATGGAAGAAAGTGGTGAGCTCGATACGCTCATTAACTCTTACTTCGACGGAACGTCTACTTTCGAGTATACCAACCCCGCTAGCAAAGAAGGCTGTCTCGTAGTTGCAACCAACGCACAGTTCCCTCCGTTCGAATACAAAAACGGTAACAAGTTCACCGGTATCGATATGGAAATTGCAAAGAAGCTTGCTGACAAGATGGGCAAAACTCTTTACATAGACGATATGGAGTTCGACTCCGTTATCACTTCCGTTCAGACTCAAATTGCCGATATCGGTATGGCAGGCATGACCGTTACCGAGAAGAGAAAGGAAGCGGTAGACTTCTCGACCGAATACTACGAGTCCGCTCAGGTAATTATGGTTCTTGAAGGCGACGATACTTTTGCTGACTGTGAAAGCGCAGAAGATATTGTGGCAAAGCTTGCAGAGCAGGATAGCACTTATAAGATCGGAACGCAAAAAGGCACTACCGGCTATATGTATTCCTACGGCGACGTTGACTTCGGCTATGACGGATTCAAAAACGTAGAAACAAAGGCATAAGACAACGGAGCTCTTGCAGTTCAGGATATGCTCAACGGCAAGATTAATGCTGTTATCATTGACGAACAGCCTGCTAAGATGATTGCGGCAACGTATAATAAATAAAATATGAATTTAAGTATTTTTTGGGATGAATTTATAACCAAAGGCGGTTACGTAATGGTATTGGAGGGTCTTAGAGCGACCCTCCTTATCGCCATTTTCGGTTTGCTTATTGGACTAATAATCGGTTCACTTCTAGCCGTTTTTAAATTACTTCCGTCACGTAAGCTTTTTCCCAGAATACTTAACGGCTTCGCAAACGTTTACGTCACTCTATTTAGAGGAACGCCTATGGTCGTTCAGCTACTTATCGTGCATTTCGTGCTTTTCCCTTTGATTGGTATCAATATTCCTGCCGAGGTGGAAGGTACGATAGCATTCGGACTCAACAGCGGAGCGTATATCTGCGAAATTATGCGTGGCGGTATACTGTCCGTAGATAAAGGGCAGATGGAGGCAGGGCGCGCAGTAGGACTTAGTTACGGACAAACGATGCTTAGAATCGTTATCCCACAAGCTATAAAAAACGTTATTCCTACTCTTGGTAACGAGTTGATCGTCTTAATCAAGGAAACGTCGGTCATAGGCTTTATTGCCGTAACGGATTTAACGAGAGCTTTCCAGACGATGGCAAGTAACTCTTATCAGTATATAATAAGCTATCTCGTGCTTGCGGTCGTTTATCTCGTACTCGTGCTTATAGCTACCGTTATTATAAGATTTATCGAAAGGAGGCTGAGAGCAGGTGATAGACGTTAAAAACCTCTATAAGAATTTCGGAAAGGTAAAGGTGCTTAAAGCCGTTTCGACTCAAATCGAAAAGGGTGAGAAAGTCGTAATCGTTGGACCAAGCGGTAGTGGTAAGTCTACGCTTCTCCGTTGCATGAACCTTCTTGAAGAACCGACTTACGGCGAGGTTTGGGTAGATGGCAAGCTTATTACGCCTCCCGACCCCTATCTTCATCCCGACATAATCGTTAAGTCCAAGACTTTTAATAAATTGAAAAAGCTTCGCGAGAGCGCAGGAACTTATCTTGAGGGCGAAAAGCTTGTGCAGGCTATAATCAAGGAAATCAAGGACGGCGATCTTCTCGGAAAGTTTGAGGGCAGAGAATACAAAAACGCGCTCAAAGACGTATATAGGACTTACGGCGTTCCCGTGGACAGAGTCCGCGCAAGAATGGGTATGGTTTTCCAGCACTTCAATTTGTTCAACAACAAGAACGTCTTGCAAAACCTTATTATGGCGCCGGTGCTTCTGCATTTGCAAACGAAGGAAGAGGCGGAAGATAATGCAATGCGCCTACTTAAACGCATTGGGTTGCAGGATAAGGCTTACGTTTATCCGTCAACGCTTTCGGGCGGACAGAAACAGCGTATCGCGATCGTGCGCGCGCTTGCAATGAACCCCGATTATATGCTTTTCGACGAGCCGACCAGCGCTCTTGACCCCGAAATGGTAGGCGAGGTGCTTGAACTCATGAAAGAGCTTGCAGACGACGGCATGACCATGGTTATAGTAACGCACGAAATGGGCTTTGCAAGAGAAGTTGCCACGCGCGTTATGTTTATGGACGACGGTCGCATTACGGAGGAAGGACCGCCCGAAAAAATCTTCGGTGCTCCCGAAAATCCCAGACTCAAAGAGTTTTTATCCAAAGTACTTTAATGAAATTGCTCTCCTAAAGGGGAGCATATTTCTTGCCTATCTATGCTTTTTACTTGACATATCTTTACAATTTTATTAGAATATATAGGCAAAGGAGATATTTATTTATGGTAGGAAAAATATTTAAGAGCGTACTTGCCGTACCGGCAGTCGTAATGCTTATAATCAGCGCGGTATATGGATGGCTTATTTCGGGATTTATCCTTCTCGGTCTTTCGGCTTTTTGGTTCATCGTTGAAACGTTGAAGTCGTATAAAACGAACGGACTGTTTGCGTTTATTCCCGTTATTGCATGCGCAATTCTTTCTTTCGCAGTTTGGTTCCCGATCGCTTTCGTAGGCTTGGAAATAGGCGTTGCATCTGCGTTCTTCGTCGTAGGCGCAATTGCAGACGTTATTGCACTTGCTTACGTATGGGGCAAATAATTTATACTTTTAGTAACGCATAAACGCTTGCACATATGTGCAGGCGTTTTTTTATATACGCTTCGCTATGAATTGCGCTCTTACGAGCGCATGAATTGAACGCTGAAGCCTTCATGAATTGATTTGCTACGCAAATCATGAATTGCAACCTACGGTTGCATTAAGGATAAAATTTATCAATAATGACGCGAAGCGTCAATTCATGGAGCGTAAGCGAGAATTCATGACAGCGAAGCTGTCAATTCATGCA
>JAFTMM010000103.1 GCA_017452405.1 Clostridia bacterium
CGGATGCAATTTGCCCGTCGGCGCATTAGAATCCAACGTAATGTCGATTTTTTCGGACGCAAGCTTTTCGAGAAGTTCTTTATCGTGAAGTTCCTTGCCTTTTGACGTAAAGAGTTCTTCGAGCATAGCGCGCGCTTCGTTGACGACTTTACCCATAATAGGGCGCTGTTCGGGCGTGAGATTACGCATGCCTTTCATGATTTCACTTATCTGACCACTCTTGCCCAGATACTTGACTTTGACGGAATAAAGCTCGTTTTCGCTGTTGGCTAAGCTTATCTCATTAGAGCATTCTTCCGTCAGTTTTCTGATTTGTTCTTCCATTTATTCCTCCGAATAAAAATAAAAAGGCTATCCCATAAGGACGACCTTTGTCGTGTTACCACCTTAATTTATGCGCCGAGCGCACCTCGATTGCGTTATTACGGAACGACCGTGACCGCCTACTAACGTTCAACGGTCAGGCTCAACAGTGAATATCTTTCTGCCTATCCCTTTCCCTCGCACCAAACGGGAATTCTCTGCGCGGACTTACGGCAAACTCTTATGCTGTGTCATAGCCTTTATTATTTTTGTATATTATACTATTTCTTATAATAAAATGCAAGTGTTTTAAGGTAACAAATCACTACCGCCCCCGATTGCAACGTCTCCGAACGGAACTTCGCCTGAAACAACGGATTCACAAATTATGACTTGACTGCTGTTGTCTAAGTCCATAGTGTAACCGGGCAGTACGATCGTCATATTCACAACTACCCTCATGTAGAGTTTATGTAAAGTCTGGTTGATTCCTGACGAAAGAAATTCGGAATAAAATTCAGCATCTACGACTCCTAAGTTTAGAAGTTGAAACTGAAATTCCGGTCCTATTCCAGATAAAAATGGCAATCCTGTGAGAGTTCCCAAAGCGACGGGTATACCTTCCTCTTCAAACTTAGCCATTTCTTGTCGTACAAGTGAAGTAACTCGCCTAGAAAACATATCGACGTTTACGCTATTGACTTGCAAGACCGATAGATATCCGTCGGAATTATAACGCGTTATTATAAGATCGTCATATTCAATTTCTTTAAGTTCCAATTCTGTCATGTTATCAATAGCTTCAGAAACCTGCATACGTACTCTTTCGACTATCATAGTTCTCATGACGGGAACAATTCTTATAAAATAATAAAATACCAAAAGCCCGATGATAATCATAGAAATAATCACGGGCTTTATCCATCTACGTCTTTTCTTCTTTATCGTAACTTTCGCCACGATATTATTATATTCAATCTGCGTCAAATTGTTTCTACTTGCTTTTCGAATTGAATAACAACGTTACGATATAGCTTGCTACTACGGCAGCGCCGACACCGAAAGCGGTTTGAATTAGACCGCCCGCAAAAGCGCCGAGGATACCGTAAGTCTGCGCGCCTTTAATTGCTCCCTCGGCAAGTCCTGCCCCAAAACCGACTATAGGCACGGTTATTCCCGAACCAAAAATACTCTTTAAAAAATCGAAAACACCTATCGTTTGAAGGAACACTCCAAAAAGGAGGAAAATAACGAGTATTCGCGCGGGCGTAAGCTTAGTTTTAATTATAAACATTTGAGCAGAGGCACAAAGCAATCCTCCTCCTGCGAAAACTGCAAGATAGGACAGCACTACGCCCCACCAAGTATCAGGAAATACAGACATTAGTTCGACTACAATATGATCCCGTGGCTTATAGACGGAATTGTTTCGCCTTGATAAGAGCTTGTCGGACTCATTAAAGCGCCCGTTGCAAGCAGTAATACTTTCTTGTATTCACCGGCTTGCATTTTTCCTAAAATGAAAGAGTTTAGCACCGACGCGCTTGCGCCTGCACCGCTTCCACCGCAGTAGCAGTTCTGCTCGCGTTTATACATCATTTCACCGCAATCGCTATATTTTTGACCGAGTTCCAACCCTTTTTCTCTACAAAGATCGCGGAGAATTTCTGCACCAAGACGACCAAGATCGCCTGTGAATATAGCGTCAAAATCTCTTTCATCGTAATTAGTATCGTTAAAAACCGAATATATAGTGTCAGCAGCGGCGGTTGCCATAGCTGCTCCCATATTATTTAAGTCGTTAATACCGAAATCGACTACTTTACCAATCGTAGCGTGAGTAATCGCAGGCCCTTCGCCTTTTAAGGAGAGCAAAGTACAACCGGCGGCGGTAACCGTCCATTGAGAGTAAGGCGGTCGTTGACAACCGTATTCAAGGGGGTATCTGTACTGCCGTTCAGCCGTTGCAAAATGTGATCCTGTTGCGCAAGCTACCAATTTAAAATGTCCATCGTTTATAAAATTTGCTCCAATCGTAAGAGCTTCGGTCATCGTTGAACATGCGCTATAAAGTCCGAGATATGGAACGGACAGAGTTCGCGCAACGTAGCTTGAAGAGATCAGCTGGTTTAATAAGTCTCCGGCAAGAAGAAGGTCGAGATCTTCATTATTTAATTTCGCTTTATCAACCGCGCCCGTAATCGCTTTAAGGAACATCTTACATTCGCCTTTTTCGAACGTCTTTTCTCCGAATTTCGGATCGTCGCTTATGTGGTCGAAATACTTTCCGAGAGGTCCGTCTCCTTCTTTTTTTCCGACGATGCTCATGCCCGATACGATTCTCGGTTTATTTTTAAAGAATAGAGTCTGATTTTTCACGCTATTAAACTCCAAAAATTAACATTACTAAATATCTCACTATCCCCGCAAACGTTGACCATACTATGCCGTTTACCACTACGGGACCTACTACGGTAAACATTTTTACGGACGTTCCGAGTATTAAACCCTCGGATTTATACTCTAATGCGGCGCTTGACATTGCGTTTGCAAAACCAGTAATAGGTAAAAATGAGCCTGCTCCGCCATGACGTGCAATAACGTCGTAAAAACCGAAACCTGTGAAAAATATAGCAACCGATACGATTATCATAGAAGTATATGATGATACCAGTTCGTCGGATAAGGACGGTAAGAGCGTTGAAAGGCCATCGCCTATAAGCTCCGCTATTACGCAAGTTATTCCACCGATTACGAACGCTTTTAATAGGGAAACGAAAGTCCCTGTTTTAGGCGTTACAGATTCAACGTACTTATTGTAGCGTTCATTACGAGCGTTAATTTCTTTCGTTTGTTGTTCCGTCATGTCTTAATACTTCCTTGTCCTCTATGTTTCTAAATTCGTCCGATGCAGGCTCATTTCTTACCATAGTCGTATTTTGGCGAAGAATAAAGATAATTATGCGGAAATTTAAAAATTATTTGCAAACAAAAAGCGAGGGTTAAAACCTCGCTTGAATATATTTTTAAAATAATTTGTTAATCTGTTCTTGCGCCTAATATATGTATGCAACGCAATCGGTCATAGTCGTAAGTATTTAGCGGTCTGTTAAACGCGTCGTACGTGTGCGCCGCCACGAGAGGCATTTCGCCTGAAAAGCCTACTACGATAGGCGTATGATAAAAATCTCCCGTCGCCCTTCCTAACTGAATGAAATCTCCTATTTCGACTTCCTCTACAGGCACTTCTTTGGCAAACGGACCGTAGCCCAATCCAATCACGTTCCCTATTGTTGATGCGTTCTCGTACTCGCCGTTGCCAAGGTTGCCCGTGAGGAAGTTATAGAAATACTCCACTCCCGTCCAAGAAGCCGTGCGCTCGTTTGAAGAAAGATAATACCAACCGTAAACCGGTGTAAAATTCATTACACCCGTACCTGCATACAAGCATTGGGAGGCAAAACTCGTGCAATCGCCACCAACGTCATCAAAATTATAATAATTCGGATTGCGCGAATACGCCCACCTCCGCGCATATTCCACTGCCGCATTTCTGTTATACGCAATTCTTCTCATACTACATTATACGGCATAGTAAAATAAAACGTGATATTTAAAATAAAAGACCTTGAAAATCAAGATCTTTCAGTGTGGTCACGTTTCAAAAATTCAGGAATCTTCACCTAATATATAATCAGTAGTTACTTTAAAATAACGTGATAATATGATTATTGCTTGAGCATTAGGAATTCGCTGACCTGTTTCCCAATACGCTATTGCGCTTTGACTGAGTCCGGTTTCTTTTGCGAGTTCAGCTTGGGACAGTCCCCTATCTATTCTTAATTCTTTTATTCGCTCTATAAACTTTTCCATAAAATTATTTTACCACAAAAGTGTTTAAAAATACTTGACAACCACAAATGTGATTATATATAATATCTTTAACAGTTATGGCAAGGAGTTAGTTATGAAAAATTCAGCTATTATGCAAATGTACTATGGCGAACGTGGTCATTTCGAAAGCATAAAATGTAGTGAAAAATATTTTGAAATTCTTGGAAATGTTGTAGATTACGACGAAGAAATTAGATCAAAATTGAAGAAAGATCCCGATTTACTATCATTATACATTAAATTTAATAACGCAATCGAGGATATGCAC
>JAFTMM010000104.1 GCA_017452405.1 Clostridia bacterium
AGATGAACTATAGGATAAAACCTCTAATATTTCTTATACTAACGCCGATGAGAAACTTTTTCAAATCGGCGTCGTTTCTTGCCGTTGCCGGCCTCGTTGCCAAAGCTTTAGGCGCAATATATAAAATTCCGCTCGTTACCGTACTCGGCGCTGAGGGCGCTGGGATATACCAGTTGGTTTTTCCTATCTATACAACGCTTCTTACGATTTCAAGCGGAGGTATTCCGCAAGCAGTATCAAGACAAACAGCGCGCGCATTGGCAGGCGGAAACGTAGCAGAGAGCCGAAAAGTTCTCGCAGTAAGCCTTGTTTTTCTCTCCATAGTAGGTCTTGTAGGGAGCGCCTTAATGGCGGGAATGAGCGGATTATTAGCTTCTTTGCAGGGCAATTCTACGGCGACTACAGCATATCTTGCTCTATCGCCGTCAGTATTTCTCGTATGCGTTCTGTCTGCGTTCCGAGGTTGGTGGCAGGGAATGCACGATATGTTTCCGACCGCTCTCTCTCAACTTATGGAACAGATAATAAAGCTGGTAGTGGGATTGTTTCTTGCTTATAAACTTCTTCCGTACGGTTTATCGTACGGCGTAGCAGGCGCAACACTCGGTATTAGCGTAAGCGAATTTTTTGCGCTCATTTCCGTACTCATCTATTCGCTGTTAAAGCGCAAAAAGCCGATACTGACAAATAACTTTGTCACGGAAGAATTGCGCTCGAAAGGGCTAATTAAGGAGCTTTTAAAGAGCGCTCTGCCCATTTCTTTCGGGTCACTCGTCCTTCCGCTGACTCAATTAATCGACAGCGTGTTAGTAGTTAATATTTTAACGGCAAAAGGATTTTCGATAACTGACGCTACGTCGCTTTACGGTCTGAGCGGTGCGCCGGTTTCTGCAATAATTAACCTCTTTCCGGTAGTAATTTCAGCGATAGGCGCATCGTTAATGCCGAAATTTTCTGCGCAGTTAAAAAAGGGTGAAGATACTTCGAGTTCAATTGCTTACGGCATGAAATGCGCTCACTTCGTGGGGATTGGTGGCGCTACTTTTATCCTTCTGTTTGCTGAACGCCTATTGTCATTACTTTATTCAGGCGGACTCTCGCCAGCGCAAATATCACTATCCGCAACGTTACTTCGCTTGTCTGCGATAGGGGTAATATACGTTTGCTATATACAAATCGTTTCGACTTATTTGCAAGCGCAAGGCAAGGCGCACGTTCCTGCGCTCAATCTCCTCGTCGGAGGTATACTAAAAGCCGTTTTGACTATACTGCTCCTGATTACTGTAGGTATTGAAGGAGTAGCAATCTCTGCGACTTGCTCGTATGCCGTCATATTTGCGCTTGATTTTGCGTACGTTTATAAGGATTTCTCACTAATTAGATATAAACCGTTACTCGTAACGCTTGCCGTTTCTGTTTTTGCCACGGGCTTAAGTAGAATGACGTTTGCGCTTCCATTTAGCTATAACGCCGTTACTTTCATAGCGGTTATTATTTTCGTAATCGCTTATATATTTCCTCTCGCGATTTTTGGAGTATTTCCTCTAAACTTAAACCGCTACCCAAAGAAAAATAAAATAAATACATTGCATTAAATCCCACAGAAGTATTGACAAATTCGCTTGATTTTTATATAATTCTATTATGGAGCTTTTGTACACGTTTAATATGCTTGGCATAATCTATACTGCGGTCGTGGGCGGTCTTGCGCTGTTAATTCTGATCGCGCTTCTCCGTTTGGCGATTGCTAAAAAACCTTGCACGCCGGGGACGGTTATTTACCGTATATTAAATATCGTGCTGATAGTTGTATTGCTTGCAGTATGGTGCGTTTACTTGCTTTCTAAAATAGAACTATTCGGTGTAAGCTTCGGCGCTCAGGGCGAAAATCTTGCGCTGAATTACGACGGATCGCCTATTTTTGAAGTGCCTTTCGTCGGCGGTTTGGTAAATATATTCGGTACTATTTTGGGTACTATATTACTTGGCGTTGCTTCGCTGTTAGCGATAGTTTCGCTGGTACTTTCTTTTGCGTGCAGAAAACCTTATCCGCCCATTATTATCATAAGTGAAAGAGATAATCCCGAAGAGTACGCGAGAATCGTAGCGGAAATGGAGACTGAAAAAGCGCTCCGAAATGCGAATAAAATAGAAGTGGAACCTGTTGAACAGGCAGAATCCGTACCCGCAGTTGAAACGCAAACTATCGTGGCGTCGGAAAAAGAGGAAAGCGCTCCTGCTTTAGCAAAGAATCTTGAACCCGAATCTGCAATAAACGAAGTCAAAGAAGAAGCGATTCACGCAATCGTAGTTGAGGATATTAAGGACGAGCAAGCTGAAATAACGCCTATTTCTGCTCCGGAAGTAATTTCCAAACCAGAAACCGTAACTGACGAAGTAGTAGCAGTATCTGAACCCGAAATCGTAACTGACGAAGTAGTAGCAGTATCTGAACCTGTAATCGTTTCTGACGAAGCGGTAGCGGTTTCTGAACCCGAAATCGTAACTGACGAAGTAGTAGCAGTATCTGAACCCGTAATCGATTCTGACGAAGCGGTAGCGGTTTCTACGGAAGAAATTGCTCCACAAGCCGAGCCTATTGACGAGAAAGAAATTGCTCCACAAGCCGAGCCTATAATTGAAAAGCGGGAAACAGTCGAAGTTCGTAAGCCTCTTGTTGAATACGTTGAAGTGTCGCGTTTAGGTGGTAACGTATCTGGTAAAACTTACTCCTCCTCGCTTAAAAAACCCGAAACTAAGAAGAAAACCGAAGTATCAAATGCAGACGGCGAAGTTAAGGGTGAATTCCTTGCCGTGCAGAAGCCTCCGCTTCCCGTAACGCGCAAGCTTGTAATTACGAACAGAATGAACGTAGTAAATATGTTCAATACATATCTTAACGAAAAAGAAAAAGAAGAACGTGAGAAATTGTCGGGGAATATCGGCAAGATTATAATAAAATAAAAGAAAGGTGAAGGAAGAAAGATGTATCAAATTGGTATTGACATTGGAGGAACGTCCATAAAGGCAGGACTTGTTAAAGATGGTCGTATCGTAGCTTGGCGTTCGGTTGTAACGGACACGGACGCAGGCGCGGACAAGATTATAGCAGACATTGCCGGCATGGTCAATGACTTAAAGGTCGAAGCAGGCGATAAGGTAATAACCGGAGTGGGTATCGGTTGCCCCGGCGCAGTTAACTCATGTACCGGTGTTGTAGATCACGCATATAATTTGAAGTGGGATTACGTTCCTCTCGGCGATAAATTGCAGAAGCTTACCGGTTATCCTACCAGAGTTTGCAACGACGCAAACGCAGCTGCTCTCGGCGAAGCAAAGTACGGCGCAGGTAAGTCTTATAACTCCAGTGTGTTTATTACTATTGGAACGGGTATCGGAAGCGGTATTATAATTGACGGTAGAATGTACGAGGGCAACCAGTCCAAGGGCGCGGAAATCGGACACGTCGTATTAAAATCGGGTGGTGAGCCTTGCACCTGCGGACGTCGTGGATGCTTCGAAGCGTATTCGTCGGCTACGGCGCTTATACGTGATACCAAGCGCGCAATGCTTAAAAACCGCGACAGCAAGTTGTGGGAGGTTTGTCCCGACGTGGAAAACGTAAACGGTAAAACCGTATTTGACGGAGTTCTTCTCGGCGACAAAACTGCGAAAAAAGTATTTGATAATTATATTAGAATGCTCGGCGAAGGTCTGTGCAATATAATCAACGCGCTTCGTCCCGAAGCAATCATTCTAGGTGGCGGTGTATGCGCTCAAGGCGACGTACTTCTCGTTCCTTTGAAAAAGTATATTGCAAAGTATTCTTTCGGTGAAGGACCGCACGTAGGACTCCATATCGCAACTTTGAAAAACGACGCTGGCATTATCGGAGCGGCGGCTCTCGTGGCTTGGCAGAACAATTAAAATAAAGAAGTCATAATGTCGGTGATATCCACTGCGTGATGTGACACAAATATTTATAGTGAGTAACATTGAAAAAAGCGACTTTACGTCGCTTTTTTTCATTTCACTAATTTACATAACTCTTTAATTGCCCTATAATATATTTCTTCGAGTTTATAGAAATCCTGCACGGGGTAACACTCGTCGGCATCGTGCATACGCGTGTCTACGCTAGGGAATACAGCGCCGAAACCGATACAGTTTGGAAGCTCTTTTGCGTAAGTTCCACCGCCGATATGAAGGGGATGAGATTCATAGTCACCCGTGCACTTGCGATACACTCCGAGAAGCGCTTGAACCAGCTCGTCATTTTCGTCAAAGGCAAGCGGTGAGGAATTATGAAGCACCTGTACTTTCACACCTTTGGAAAAACGCGCGGATATTTTTTCAATTACCTCCGCATAATTTACCGTGGCAGGCAGACGCAAATCAATGGTCAGAGAGATTACGCCGTTTTCGATGTTGCATATTCCGAGATTAAGTGTAAGCTTACCGGTGACGTCCTCGGCTTCGATACCGAAAAGTTTAACTGCGTCGGGCGAAGCTAATCTTGACGCCATTTCCGCGCCCGCATCATTCGTGAGCGCAGAGAGTAAGCTGAGAACTTTACGGAGCGCATTATCTCCTTTTTCGGGCGTAGAACCGTGCGCTGCCGCGCCTATGGTAGATACGGAAAGTCCTTTAGCGAGAGTGAAAGAGTAATCGGCGAAGTCGCAACCGTTTTCGGCAAGCTTTATCGCTACTTTTTCAGAGCGAAGCAGATCTGAAATAATAGGATAGGTGGTCGTCAGTTTTTGATATAACTCGCTATCCTCGCCTATATTCAGCTCGGCGTAATCGGGAACGACGTTAGGGCGACAACCACCCGAAAGCGTTATGCCGTCCAGCTTTTGCGAAATAGGCAAGGTAAACAGAACGTGAACGATGCCCTTTTCGCTTGCAACTACGGGGAAGTCAGAATCGGGCGTAAACGATACTGTAGGGAGCTCCTGATTGCGTACGTAATGTTCAATGCAAGAACTGCCGTTTTCCTCGTTACAGCCCACTATAAGGCGTACACGCGCGCCTAGGTTGGCTCTTTCCTCAGCAAGTCTTTTGAGCGCATGCAGGCAGGCAATCATAGGTCCTTTATCGTCGCTAACGCCTCTGCCATACAGCTTTCCGTTTTCGATAGTCAGCGTAAAAGGATCTGTAGACCATCCGTTACCGGCAGGCACGACGTCGAGATGAGCAAGAATTCCCACCATCTTTTCGCCTTCGCCGTATTCCGCCCAACCTGCGTAACCGTCGTCATTGCCAACTTTAAGTCCATACGACTCGGCTTTATCAAGAAAAAGACGTAAAGCTTCGCTGTTCTCTTTCCCGAATGGAGCACCCTCCGCAGGCTCACCGAGAACGCTTTTAATTGCTATAAATTCTTTCAGATCGTTAATCATACCAATAGTATATTTCCTTTTTAAAATAATGTCAAGATTTTTACGAAAACTTATTGACAAGCTCGCTGTCGGTGTGTATAATATGCGGTATGAAAGGAGTATGTTTAACAGGCAATCGTCCACAAAAGATTCCCTTTGCCGAAAACAGCAGGGAATGTGAAGAACTGAAAGAGCGTTTGCGCTCGGTAGTGGTGTCTTTAATTGAAGAAGGATATACGCGTTTTATAAGCGGTATGGCGCTTGGTTCGGACATTTGGTTTGCCGAGTGCGTGCTTAGCTTGAAAGACGTTTATCCCGACATTGAGCTGGAAGCCGCCGTACCGTATATTGGACAGAGCGACAGACTTGCCGTGGCGGACAGATTCAGATACGATAGAATACTCCGCGCTTGCAACGAAGTTACATACGTTTCTGACAATTATACAAAGTATTGCATGAATAAGCGCAACCGTTATATGGTGGACAACTCCGACGTAGTAATCGTAATCAACTACGCCGAAAGCGGTGGCACGGTAAATACCAAAGCCTACGCAGAAAAAAAGAAAAAACGTATTATTGATATATCTCGCGCATGAACGTTTTTGCGCTTAAGAAAATATTATTTATTAGCTTAGAATAAGGAGATCGGAAAATGAAATATAAAATTTGCCCGAGATGCGAACTTAATTATATAATTGAAGAAGAAAATTATTGCAACGTTTGCAAGGCAGAACTCGGACTCGTAGAAGCGAATTTTCTACTTCCCGATGAAGACGAGGAAGCAGAAGGCAAGCTTTGCCCAGTATGTCATACCAACTACTGCGAAGAGGGCGAGGATATGTGCATAGAGTGCAAGAAAGAACAACTTGCAAAGGAAAAGGCTAACGAAGAAGAACACGATGATTGGGTAGACGAGAACGACGATATCGACGAGGAAGAAGAACTGCCTCTTATCGTTCTTGACGACGAAGAAGAAGCCGAGGAGGAAGAGGAAGAAATTGCTCCCGTCAAAGAAAAAGACGACTTCGAGTACATCAACCCCGACGATTATGCCGACGACGGCGAAGACGACGAGGAAGACGAAGACGACGGCTTTACGTTCTAAAAATTATTACCACTAAAAGCGTATCTAAGTGATACGCTTTTTTTGTTCTAAGTCCGATCATCCTTTCATACATTATAAGGACGAAAAGGAGGAGCAAATGGACTTCACGGAAATAGCAAACGTCGGTTATCTCAAACAGATAGGTAAGATACAGACCATAGCGCAGATTAGCGTAAAATCGGAGGGCGCGAGTAAGGTGCTTGCTGTATGTCCCTCCACCTACGTTCGCGTGAGTGAAACGCTGACGGGCGAAGTGCGCCTTGCCGGCAGAGAAACGTTGGACGTGGTAGTGCTCACGGAAGATGGAGTAAAGCGTGAAACGGGTTGGACGGACTTTACTGACCGCGCGGAAATAGAGGGAGTAACGCCGTCCAAAAAAGTCACGGCAATGGGTAAGGTGCTTGACACAGACGTTGTCAGCATAACGGGCGGAGTAATATCGCTTGCTTCGGTGATAGAGATAACGCTATATGCCGAAGAGGATTGCAACGTTCCGCCTCGGCTCGAAACTGCCGACGGCATTTACGCGCGCGAGGAAGCAATGACGTTTTCCCAGCTTGTGACTACGGTTAAGGGCAAAGCGGAACTGAAAACGGAAAGAATGGATTACGGCTCGTTCTTATGCGCAAGTGCGCGTACCTGCATAAAAGGTAGCGACACCACTCTTGACGCAGTAGAAGTATACGGCGAAGTAGTAGTTGACGGACTCGGCGTTGGCGAGGGTGGAGCTTTGCATCCTTTTAGCGTAACATTGCCACTTAGCGAAGACTTATCCGCCGAGGGCGCAAGGCGTGGCGACACGGCGCATATTAAGGTAGCCACCACCGAAGTTATGGTAGAGGAAGGCGAGGATGGGTTTATTCTTACCGTAACCGTAGAGTTCTGCGGAGCTGTGTACGCTGACGTAGCCGTCACCTGCGCTACCGACGCTTTCAGCCCCGACTATGAGCTTGAAATTGCATCCGAAGAAGTCAAGGGCGCGCGTATAAAAGAATGTAAGCATATCGCAGAACAGATAAGTGGTTCGGTAACGTTACCAGAGGGCGAAAATGCTGACAGAGTACTTTCCGTATGCGCGGTTGACTTATCCACATTGTCTGCAAGAGCAGACTGCGGAAAAGCGGTTGTCGAGGGCGTTCTCGTAGGTACGGTAATATATTCCGATGCCGAAGCAGGCGCGAAAAGTTCCGCTCCGATTGAAATGCCGTTCAGCATAACAACGGATATGGAAATGACCGAAAACGACACGGTTGACGTAAGCGGTTCGGTCGGCGCAATTACCGTTCGTCCTTCGCGTATAGGCGAACTGACGGTAAAAGCAGAACTGCACCTGACGTTAGTTAAACAATCGGACGTTTGCATTAAGGCAGTGATTTCGGCTCACGTGGGAGACGAAATGCCCGAATGTACGGGAAGCATTTCAATGTATATCGGGGCAGAGGGCGAAACGCTGTGGGATTGCGCCAAAGCGTTGGGCGTATCCCCCGAAACGGTAGCGTTCCAAAATCCCGATCAAAAGTTTCCACTCAATTCATGCGACAAGATTTTCGTATTCAGAAATAAGAATTAAAAGCACAGACAAAGAAACGACCGTGAAAGGTCGTTTTTTTGCTTTAAATAAAATTTAATCAAGTCCTGCCAAATAGTATATTTTAACTCCGAAAAAGTGAGATAACGCAATAAACAGAACTTTTAATCTGTAACCTCGGAAAAAATAGAATCATCAAAAAATTCTTTTAGAGTAATACCCAACGTCATACAAATTTGATATATTGTATCCGTACTTATTCTTTTCTTCTTGACTAAAATTACGTCACTAACGGTCGATCGAGGAACTCCACCTTCTTTTTGTAATTTATATAAGGTATAATCTTTTTGGTCAAGTAATACGCTTACTCTTTTACTGATTGCTTCTACAAGTTTCATTAATAATATCTCCACTAAGTACTGAATAACGGACGTCCGCTATATAGAATTATAAAATATTGCAAAAAATATTTCGTCCGCCACTTCGTACAGATTGCTTTATTGGTAAAAAAATGCTAGACTATAAATGGAGATTTTTTATATGAATGATATTATTAAAATTTGTAGTTGTACGGGACATAGACCGAAAGGATTTACATGGAACTATAACGATAAGGACTGTGAGAGCCATAAAGCATATTTAAATAAATTGCAAATCATTATTGAAAAATTTATAAAGGAAGGTTTTAATTATTTCATAAGCGGAGGGGCAATAGGTGCAGATATGGATTTTGCAGAAACGATTATACGACTTAGAAATAAATATCCGTTTATTAAATTAGAAATAGCCGTACCTTGTAAAAATCAATCTTTGTTATGGACGAGCAATCAAAAAGTGCGATATGAAAACATTTTGATGTGTGCGGATAAAGTAAACTTAATTTCCGAAAAATATACTTCACAGTGTATGTATGAACGTAACCGCTATTTGGTTGATAGTTCTGATCTTCTCCTTGCGGTTTGGAACGGATTAGAAAGTGGGGGAACGTTCTATACCATCAATTACGCAAAAAAGAAAAATAAGCGAATTGAATTTCTAGAGCTTTATTCCTTGCTGTAAAACCGACCTTGGTATTAATTTTTGATTAAATCACTTTGCATTTTTCTTCCTATGTGATAAAATATCATTATGAAATTACGCGCGTATGGAAAACTTAATTTGTCACTCAAAGTTTGCGGAATGAAAGGAAATTTGCATATGCTGGACAGCGTTATGGCAAGTATATCCCTTTTTGACGAAGTAGAGGTCAGCGTAGCTGATAAAATTTCGGTCATTTTTGAGAACGTAAGCATTGATCCTGTCCGCAATACCGCTTATAAAACGGCAAAGCTCGTCAAGGATACGTACGGTGTGAGCCTTTGCGTGCGCATAAAAAAGGGTTTGCCTATAGGCGGAGGCGTGGGAGGATCGTCGGCAGACTCAGCGGCTGTGCTTTACGCAGCGGAAAAACTATGCGGAGCGGATATAAAAAAACTCGCCCCCAGAGTAGGAAGCGACGTATATTTTATGACCAAAGGCGGAACTGCGCGCGTGAGCGGAACGGGTGACGAAGTTACGCCGTTTGACAACAAAGCAACCTTCTCCGCATTGATCGTAAACTGTGGCGACGTTAGCACACCCCTTTGTTACGACGCATACGACACGCTTGGAGGCAACGGCGCGCCTTCGTCTGAGGAACTCATTAAGGAATTATCTCTCGGCAATTTGCCCGAAAATCTGCTAAAAAACGATCTTCTTCCCGGCGCGTTATCGCTCAACGCGCGAATAGGCGAGGCAATGGAGCTACTGCGCTCCAAAGGCGTTAAGTCCGCGCTCACGGGGAGCGGAGGTTGCATATTTGCCATTAACGCAGAAAAGCTTGCTCCATTTATGCAAAGTAACGGTTTTGAGTGTTATACCGCTCATTACGTACCTCGTGGCGTAGAGGAAGTCTAAGAATCTCAAAGCCCCAATATCTCGGCAATAATGCTGGAATATTCAAATTCTTCCGCTTGATTGCCGTAGAAGCAGAGCGGAGGATATGCAACGCACCACCAATTACCACCCTTACCGCTACCCAACTCGACGATAAGAGCGTCGTAATAACCGGCAGGATACGACATTTCGCCGTAATCCCTATCGGGAAAATATTCATAAGCTAAGCGCGCTTTTGCGCCGTAACCAAAACCGCAGTCGGACAGCTTTTTCGAAGCGGTTTTTTCTATTTTGCCTAGCCCGATGGCTAAGCGGTTATAAGCCTCCGCGCGTCCTTTTACGCCTGAAAGGAGCGTGGAAATATAATCTACAACTTCGTCGCGTACGATAAATTTTACAGCCTGATCTTCCGCTCCGTCCGAATTTGCGCGGATATGTATGCGGATGGGTGAGTCGCTATCTGCGCAACTGCTTGCAAGAGGGAGTGAAATAAGCAGGCATGAAAGAACTAAGAACGTAATAATTATTTTTTTCATCAGCGAAATTTTGGACAACGTAAATATTTTAACTCACTTTTAAGCATACTTATTTTGTCATAATTTACGAAAAAAGGAGGAAGGTTATGAAGAAAGCAAGACTGCTTTGTCTTGTACTTGCATTGTCGCTTTGCGGTTTCGGCATAATCGGTGACGTATCTACGAACTTTGTTAATCATAATACGGAAAACGTCATAACCGCAACTGCGGCAAATATAGTCAAAGGCGATACGAAAGCCAATATTCGCGCCGTGCAAACCCGCCTAAAAGCGCTCGGATACTATAAAATAGCAGTGGACGGTATTTGGGGACCGAAAACGCGCGCTGCGGTAATGAACTTTCAGCGCGACTACGGTTTGGTAGTAGACGGTATAGTGGGAACGTGGACGGAACGCGCGCTAAAAATTACGCTTACTTCATCAGGCGGTTCGACGGGCGGATATTCTACTTCGGACATGAATCTGCTAGCGCGGTGCGTCTACGCCGAAGCGCGAGGCGAACCTTATACCGGGCAAGTAGCAATCGCCGCTGTCGTACTCAATCGCGTTCGTTCGAGCAAGTTTCCGAACACCATATCAGGCGTAATTTATCAGTCGGGCGCGTTTACCTGCGTATCGGACGGACAGATTAATTACACGCCCAATGCAACGGCAAAGAAAGCCGCGCAGGACGCCGTAAACGGCTGGGATCCTACCAACGGTTGTCTGTATTATTACAATCCTGCTACGGCAACGAGTAAGTGGATATGGTCGCTCACCGTCGAGCTTAAAATCGGACGACATAATTTCGCAAGAGGATAGGAGGGCGTATGAAAAAAGGAAAAACAATAGCGATTATAGTGCTCCTTGCCGTGATCGGAGCAATGGCAGGCGTAATAGCCTGGCTAGCGATTTGGAAGAATGAGGAGGCGGAAAGCGCGCGTCAGGCGCGTTTACAGATCGACAACACGTATAATAACGCGCTTTACGATTCTATCGACGCGGTCAGAGAAATGGAGAACGATCTTGCCAAACTACTCGTGTCGGCTGATGAAGCACAGAGCATAGCAATAGCCGCTGACGCGTACAAAAACGCAAGCTCGGCGGCGGAAGTAGCGGGCAGACTGCCCATAGACGGCTACGAACCTACCGGTCTTATGAAGTTCTTAAATCAGGTAGGCGAGTTTTCTGCAAGCTATATCCGCGCGGCGGCAGTAGGCGCTGACTTAACGGCTCTCGACGAGCAGGTGGAAAACGTGTACGTTGCAACCGTAAACGTTCGCCAACAGCTTTCAGAAGCGTTGGAAAAAACGGGAGAAGAGGGCTATTCAACAATAAAAAGAATCGAAGCAGGCAATTTCATAACAATCGGCGTAGGTGAAATGCCCATAGAATTCCCGACTATAATCTACGACGGACCTTTCTCGGACGCAGATCATAAAGAAACGTGGAAAGGCTTGGACGGTTTGGAGCAAATCACGCAGGAGCAGGCAGTGGCGATCGCGCGCGAAAAACTCGGTATAGAGGGCGTTGTAGTCGGTAAGAGCAACAGCTCCGCTTCCATGTATGAAATCGAGGGCACGATGGACGGTCAGGAGGCGTACGCCAGCATAACGGAGATGGGTGGTATCATTGCTTCAGCGTTTGTAGTAAGCGACGCTAACGGTGTCAGCAGTGAGGAAGAAACGATGAAGTTTGCGCTTGAATGTGTAATAAACCTCGGCTACTGCGACTGCCTTGCGCCCGTATGGTACGTTGAAAACGAGGGCGTGGCGGTAGTCAACCTTGCTCCCAAAGTAAACGACGTAATTTACTATCCAGACCTTGTAAAAGTCAAGGTAGGCGGTGGTAAGTTCCTCGGAATAGAAGCTTGTGGGTACTGCGCTAATCATTGTGATAGAGAGTTTGCTCCGTCACGCATTACTCCCGAAACTGCGAAAACCTGCGTGTCCAAAAAACTCAACGTAATCAACACGCGTCTTGTAGTTATCCCTAAAGATCAAGAAGAACGCCTTTGTTATGAAGTTACGGCGAACTACAAAGGTCTGGACTACTTCGTTTATATCGACGCTTACGACGGAAAGCAAGTCAATCTTCTTCGAGTTATTGATGACGAACAGGGAAAAATGGTCTTATAAGTTCGATCGAAAAGCGTATTTGGGATCAAGCTAAGAATCTCACAAAAAGGTGCTGAACCTAAATCCAGCACCTTTTAATCATAGGTTCTATAATAAATGTTGGGGTGGGAAGAAAAAGATTTCAAAAAGAGGTAAAAAAAGAGAGCATATCTCGTTAAAGTTTAGTATAATGAATCTACCCAATAAAACCATACTAAACGGAGATATACTCTTATGGATAATTA
>JAFTMM010000105.1 GCA_017452405.1 Clostridia bacterium
CGAAAATCGTACGCCGTAGGCGCACGTCCGCGCGGTCTGCCTCACGGCGACAAGCGGATTTTCAAGGGAAAGAACGAAAAAGATATCGTAGATGCGTGCATTTCTGGCGCAACCGAAGGTAGCGTTAGCGGTGCGCAAGAAAATAAATACATATGAAAGTAGGACTTCTTTTAATTCACGGATTTTTGACGGGTACGGACGATTGGGACGTACTCTTGCCCGAGGTTGCGCCACTATATGACGGCGTAATGCTTTTCAGCCAGCCCGGTCATGCGCGTGAAGGTGAAGAAACGAACTACAAGGAATTTACTGCTGATAATTGCTTCAAAGCGCTGGCGCGCGCGGTCAAGGAAATGGAAGAAAACTACGACGCGTTTGATATCGTCGGTCATTCCATGGGTGGTGGTATGTCGCTTTTCGCCGCTACCTCACCAAAGGTACGGCGCGCGGTGCTTCTTGCGCCTGCACTTCGCTATCCGAGGCTGGGAGCGTTTTCGCGTAACGCCGGCGCGGTAGGAAGTCTAAATAACCTTGCAAAGCGTTGCGCGGACCAAAAACTTGCTTCGGCGCTTAAAAGGTCGGCGGAAACGACGAAAACTGCGTTTAAAGACGCGGTTGCATATTTCAAAAGACGTTTGCTTCCGAATTGGAGCGTCCATACGCTTCTCACTTTCGCGCGAATTATGGGGCGCTCGGAAAAGTACGTAAGCAAGGTGAATTGTCCTCTGACGATTATATGGGGCGGACTTGACGAGTTTATCCCTCAAAAATCGGCAAAATTTATACTTTCGCGTATCGGCTCGGATAAAAAGACGTTTATTACCTATAACAACGTCGGGCACGCAATGATGTATATGGGCGATACGACCGCTTTAGCCCGCGACTTAAAGTGTATCCTTTCGGGCGGAGAAGTGTGCGAGGTGGAAACGGCTCTCGGTGAACAGCGCTCGGTAACGCGCTACGTGCGCGAGGACGATACTATAGTTATTACTACGGTAAGCGCCAAAGTCGTGCGTGAAGCGGACGGCGTAAAAGCAATTCGTGAGCGGTCGTATCGTCGCCAAAAGCTTTCCAAACGAGCGGTAGCGGACAAAGTAACCGCTAAGAAAACTATATAGTTTATGCTTTGTTAATATTGTGGTGTTATAATCACCACAGTAAATACAAGGAGTAGTGAAATGAATAAGGTTATTATTACTAGTGACAGCACGGCAGATCTTGACTATCTTTTTAAGGAAAAAAACGTTCCCGTAATTTCTCTTGAAGTTCTTCTTGGCGACAGAGTAGGCTTGGACGGAGAGGAAATTACCCCCGAAGACATCTACGAATATTATGCAAAAACAAAGCAGACTCCCAAAACTTCGGCTATCGCGCCTGAAAGATACCGCGATTTTTTCAAAAAATATCGTGACGAGGGCTACGAAATCGTACACTTTACGATTTCTGCGACGATGAGCGCTTGCTACAATAACGCGTGCGCCGTAGCCGAAGAGCTGGGCGGAATATACGTCGTTGACTCCATGAACCTCTCGACGGGTATTGGTATGCAGGTGCTCTACGCGCTTGACTTAAAAGAAGAAGGACTTTCCGCAAAAGAGATTGCGGATAAAGTTAACGCAAGACGTAGCAAAGTACAAGCTTCTTTCGTCGTGGACACTATGTCCTTCCTGCATAAGGGCGGTCGTTGCAGTAGCGTAGCCGCAATTTTTGCCACAGTGCTTAAAATCCACCCCTGCATTGCCGTCAAGAACGGCACAATGGGTGTGCGCAAGAAATATATGGGCTCGACAAGTAAGGCAATTATGAAGTACGTAAAAGATACGCTTGCCACTTATCCCAACCCTGACAAGAGATATTTCTTCGTAACGCATTCCTCCGTTGCTCCCGAAACCGTCAAAGCAGTCAAAGACGAAATCCTTGCCGTTCACCCCGACGTTGATATTATCGAAACGGTAGCCGGTTCTACCGTAACGGCTCATTGTGGGAAGGGGACTTTGGGGATCCTCTTCTACTCTGACGGGGAGTAAGACATATCTCCGCACATCTACGGACTACGCTCTCGCTCGTGTGCTTTTTTTGTACACGTCGCTCGACTGTTGTCCGTCATAGTGGCACTCTCTGCCTTACTCAGGTAAACTTGCCACTTGATGTACGCTCCCTTCGGTAACCTGCCACCTGCCCCTCACCATAGCACCATTCTCTGCCGTCCCGGAGCTTTAATAGAATCTCTGCCTTACTAAGTAAACTTGCCACTTGATGTACGCTCCCTTCGGTAACCAGCCCCTCATCATTAGCACCATTCTCTGCCGTCATTGGAGTTAACGCACTGCCTCAAAATAGCGTCATTCTGAGCGAAGTAGAAGAATCTGCAAACGCAGAGAACGTCATCTGTAAAAGTTAATATAAAGTTTATCAAACATTTATAATTAGTTAATTTACTTTTGTTATCATAAGTCGAATTTAATTTAAGGAGTAGACTTATGGCAAGAGTAAAAATCGTGGTAGACAGCGCGTCGGATTTGAGGGAGGGGGACGGAGAGTTCAGTATACTCCCCCTCGGAGTTCTTCTCGGAGAAAGGGAAGGATTGGACGGCGTGGATATATCCCCCGACGATATATATAATTATTACAAGGCGAGCAAGAAAACGCCTAAGACGGCGGCAATCAGTCCGAAGCGGTTTTCCGAACTTTTTGCTAAGTTGACGGCGGATGGTAGCGAGGTTTTGTATCTTGCTATTTCGAGCGACATGAGCGCGTGCTACAATAACGCGCGCCTTGCATCCAACGAATTTGAGGGCGTTTACGCTTACGACAGCAAACTGCTCTCTACCGGCGTGGGAATACTTGCGTTTTACGCCGACGAACTTGCAAAAAAAGGCTTGGGCGCGCAGGAAATTATTAAGCGATTAGACGAAAAGCGCGAAAAGCTCAGCGTTTCGCTTATCGTGGATACAATGACCTTTCTCCACAAGGGCGGTCGTTGCGGAAGTCTTACCGCGCTAATTGCAGGCGTGCTTAAAATCAAACCGTCTATCGTGATGAAAAACGGCAAATTGACCGTAGGTAAGAAATATATCGGTTCAGCTGAACGCGCGCTCGTGAAATATACTAACGACGTTCTAAAAAATGCAGAAAAAATAGATCCCAAACGCGTTTACGTCGTGCATACCTCGCCTAAGCGCGAAATTTTAGACGAAGTAAAGCGCCGTATATTAACGGCAATACCAAACGCCAACGTAATCGAACGCATAGCCGGCGCAACGATAACCTCTCATACAGGCAAAGGCGCAATGGCAATTATTTATTGCGAGTTATAATTTGCATTTCATTGCAAAACGAGTTCTCCTATGAAAGACGTATACATTCTCGGAATTGAATCTTCTTGTGACGAAACGTCCGCTGCCGTCGTTAAGAACGGCAGGGAACTTTTAAGCAACGTTATTTCCAGCCAGATAGACGTTCACCGTCGTTACGGTGGAGTCGTGCCCGAAATTGCGGGTAGAAACCACCTGCTTGCTATTATGCCGGTTATCGACGAAGCGATTAACAAAGCAGGTATTACCAAGGAAGATATTGACGCGGTGGCGGTGACTTACGGCGCAGGTCTAATCGGCTGTCTTCTCGTCGGCGTATCAGCGGCAAAAGCCTTTGCTTACGCTCTCGGCAAACCGCTCGTCAAAGTCAATCACATTCAGGGACATATTTCCGCGAATTTTATTGCGTTTCCCGAACTTCAGCCTCCGTTTTTGTCACTCGTGGCAAGCGGTGGACATACGAGCATAATCGCCGTAGACGACTACACGTCTTTTAATCCCGTAAGTGCAACGATGGACGACGCGATCGGCGAGGCATTCGATAAGGTAGCGCGCATACTCGGCTTGCCGTATCCCGGCGGACCGGAAATTGACCGCAGAGCTAAAAACGGCAACGCAAATATTCGATTCTGCCCTAATTTAAAGGCGAGAGCCGACCACGCGTACTCTTTCTCCGGCTTAAAGACGGCGGTAGTCAATTACGTGCATAACCTCACTCAGCGCGGTGAAGAAATCCCCGTTGACGATATCTGCGCGTCCTTTACCGCAGAAGCGGTGGGCTACCTCGTGGATACCTTCGTTTCCGTAGCCAAGGAGCGCGGACTCGAAAAGGCAGTCTTAGCCGGCGGTGTTGCGGCGAACTCATACCTCCGCGGTACTCTTGCTGAGGCTTGCAAAAAAGAAAATATCAAACTTTTCGTTCCGCCTCCCGTGCTGTGTACGGATAACGCGGCAATGATAGCAACGCGCGGTTATTACGCTTTCATAAAAGGCGAGGACGTCGCAGACCTTTCGCTTAACGCAGTCAGCAACCTTTGATTATGAACTTTGAACCTTACGAAATCGGGCAGACGGTCTGCCTGTATCTATCAGATAGAGTAATAAAAGGTGAGGTTACTGAAATAACCGACCTTTCACTTTGCTTAAATAACGCCCTGTCCACCGACGGCAAGTCGGTCAGGGAGGAGGGCGACGTTACGATAAATATAGCCGACGTCATAGCGCAGGGAGGCAGCAGAACGGAGAAAGGCGAGGCGCTAAAAAAACTTGCAATGGACGTCAATTTTCTTCCGCCTTTACAAAAGGATAAGTACGCCCATCTCCGCACGGTAGCCGAGCGCATGACGCGCAGAATAGTGGCGGACAAAGGTCAGCCCCCGAAATTCAAAATCTTTGAAGAATAAAAGTTAAACGTCAAAGTTAGGGCTCAAGTAACAAAATGAAATTAGAAATTTCAGTTTCCAGTATCGGAAGTATCACCGATGCTGGATTTTTGTTATAATGAAGAATTTCTATTTTAAAGCAAGCATTTTTAGCAACAAAAAGGCTTTTGACACAATAGTGCATAAAATTCGGCACTATATTTATATGCGTATTTTTATATGTGGACACGACGCTGTCCACATTATTTTGTTATAATATAGGCGAACATTTGTTTTAATGTCTTGCGCCGTCACGGTCATCCTGGAGCACCTATATTGGTCATCCTGAGCGTAGCGGTAGCGGAACGCAAGGATCTACCTGTCATCCTGAGTGGTACGATAGGATCTCTTAGTAGTGCTTCTCCAAACATACTGTTTGACAGGAGAAAGAAGCAGATACGGATAG
>JAFTMM010000106.1 GCA_017452405.1 Clostridia bacterium
CGGACGTAATGCGCGACAGCGTTAAGGGCGCAGTTTTCGACGCTTACGAGGGCGGTTACGTCAACGGCAGAGCGTACGAGAACGTCAATAAGGTCAAGTTTTCGTCTATGGGCGGTACGTCGCCCAACTTCGATACCTGGTGGGTAACGCCCTCCGCTTCGCAGGTTATTAACTACGTTTCCGCGCACGATAACCTTGCGCTTTGGGATAAGCTGGCTATGACCTGTTGCTACGATTCGGTCGCCGAGCGCGCAAGAATCAACCGCATGGCGGCGGCTATCGTGATGACGAGCAGGGGCGTGCCCTTCTTCCAAGCAGGCGAGGAAATGCTCCGCTCTAAACCCCTCCCCGGCGGTGGATTTGAGGAGAACAGCTACAATAGTCCGGACGAGATAAATAATATTGAGTGGGATTTGCTTAAAAAAGGTTCGGAGCAAAAGCAGACGCGCGACTATTATAAGGGTTTGATAGAATTCCGCAAGGCGCACCCTGCGCTTCGCTTGTCCGACGCAAGTGAGATCGAGGACTCCACCGAGTTTCTGCCCGATATGCGTTACGACGTTATCGCCTATACGCTTGACGCTTGCGGTGAAAGCCTTTTCGTGGTGTATAATCCGTTAGGCGACGTGACCGTTCCGCTTCCCGATGGCAAGTGGTCGCTCCGCGTTAGCGAAAAACAAGCCGGCAATACCTGCCAAGGCGTATATGAAAACAAAATTACCATACCTCATAAAGCCGTATGGGCGTTAGTCAAGGTATAAAAAAGTATGGGAAAACCCTTTTTGTAAAAAGAGTTTTCCCAATCCCTTTCCGAAAAAATTTATAAATGACTCCCTCTGACTAATATGGCAGAGGGAGTTTTTAACGTACTGACTTATTAACGCTAAATGAACGTCGTCAAATAATGTGGCATTGTGATTTTTATATCCGCCTGACCTATATTCGTACTCGTAAGCTCGTACGCGTAAGGCGGATTCCATTCTTTCAGAAATTTATTGAGAGAAGTCGTTTCACCCTTTTTACTTTTTACTTCAATTGGAATGATTGCGCAGTTTTGCTCGATTAGGAATTCTATCTCCTGCGAATTATTGTCTTTTTTAACGTAATGCAGAGTATATCCCTTTTTGGTAAGAATATCAAAAATAAGATTTTCGTAAATTCCGCCTTTCGCCGGTCCTTTCAAAACGTCGCTAATGAGCGCAGTTTGAGTTTCAAACCCGTAAAGCGCCGTCGTCAAACCTATGTCCGTCGTGTAAATTTTAAAATCATTAGTCTTCTCATACGCTTTTAGCGGAAGTTGTGGGGTAGAAACGTTGTAAACGAGTTTTATCATTCCTGCGTCAACGAGCCAGTCTAACGAGTTTTCGTATTTTCTTAAATTACCTCGGGGCGCTACCGTAGTATATTGAAACTTAGTGTACTCTTTTGCAAGTTGACGGGGAATGGAATAATAACAGTCTTTGATTTTTTGTCTTTCGCTACCCTTAGCGTATTTTTTAATATCTTCTTCGTATTGGTTTAAAATATCTAGCTGTTTTTGATAAACCGTCAGAAAATTATTCGTTTCAAAAAAGGTGTTCACGACGTCAGGCATACCGCCTACGACAAGATACTCTTTCAGTAAGTGATTGAACTTGTCGTGTACGGGGTGAGGGATTTTTTCTTTGGAGACAAAATAACTTTTCAGATTTTCGATGGTGTCGTCGTTGTAGCCATACGCCCACAAAAACTCTTCAAAATCAAGAGAATACATGTCTATTTGTTTTTCATAGCCGACGGGAATGGATACGATTTCCTTATAATGCAAGCCGAGAAGCGAGCCCGATGAAATTACGTCGCAACGCTTATCCATTGCAAGGAATTTTATTGCAGTTCTTGCGTTCGGGCAATGCTGAATTTCGTCCAAAAAAAGCAAGGTCTTTCCTTCAACGAAACTTACGTTAGTGAGCTGTAACGATATGCGCTTATAAATTTCCGTAGGGGTTAAGTCGCCGTCGAAAATGACTTTATATTCGGGATGCTGATAGAAATTAATTTCAATAACGCTTTCATAATTATCATAGCCGAACTCTCTTATGATGTAAGATTTTCCGACCTGCCTTGCGCCTTTCACTAAAAGACATTCGTCTTTTTTGGTGTTTTTCCATTCCAAAAGCGTTTGATATATCTTTCTTTTTAACATAAAATCGCTCCTTGCATTTTTTATAGTTTAACATAAAAAAATTGAAAAATCAACAAAATGCACGTATTTGGAGGATACTTTGGGTGAAACTTGCACGTTTTTGGAGGATACTTTGGGTAAAAGTTGCACGTATTTGGAGGATACTTTGGGTAAAGCTTGCACGTTTTTAGAGGATACGCTCAATTATAGCAAAAAGAGAAGTGTTTCCACCTCTCTTGTAAGCTTCTATTTGTTCGTCCGCAAAGATATTTAATAAAAAGTCAAATAACTTTACACGCCCAATTTTTCTAAGTCTTCATATACGTCGTCAAGGGCGTGGAGCTTGAGAACGTTATGTACTTTATCTATCTCCCATTGCTTGACTGATTCTATGTGCGGATAGGGAAGAAAACGGAAAGCGCGACAGAAGTGTCGAATGACTGTATTCTCGGTAACTTTGCGCTGTTCGTTGAACTTACGGGGGAGAATGAGCTTGGCTACTGCGAGGTAGTTAAGCGAGGACTGGTCGGGCATGAACATCGTGAGCTTAAAGACTCTTTCACGTGTTTTGGCAAGCAGGTCGGTCTGCTTTATCTTATCAAGGTTAATGGTCATAACGCCCGAATTGCAGTAGTCCACGTCTACCCAAAATTTGCCTGCGTGGTCTAGCGACGCGCCGAACTCATAGTCCGTAATATCTATATCCCACAGCTCCTTAATATCTTTTAGGCACATGGTGTCGGTGTCTAGGTATAGCGTTTTGGAGGGATTGCCGTCCAGCGTAATTTTATCGAGGAACAGACGGAGCATAGCGTACGGCGTATAGAACGAACGCTGATTGCGCCCTCTTGCAAAATATTCTGCATAAAGCGCCTTGCAGTCGATTTGCTCTACCTTATTGCGCGCGTCATAGCCCGTAATCGCCTTTTCGATTAACGCAAGTTCACCCTCAGACATAGGGAGCCAATCGGGGTTGCGCTCACTCATATCCATAGACAGTATATGAAAATATACCGGCAGGCTTGCGTGCTTCGCAACGGACATTATGGACAAGAGTAGTCCTTTGAAAATCTTGTTGTTTACGTTATAACAAACGTGTATCATATTTCACCGTACGTAGTATCTTGAGCACCTTCGTTATCTGCGGTGGCTTCTTCGATAGGCCCATCTTCATTTTCTGCTTTTTCCGAGTCTTGCGCTACTTCCACGCTTTCAATTTCGGTCTGAGCTTGCGCTTCGCTTATAAGCCCTTCTTTTTTGCGAGCGCGCGCGAGCTGAATTTCAAAGCCGACGTAGAACAGCAGGCTTATACCCATAGCGAGGTAGTACGTCATAAGTCGCCACATAAGCATACCGCCGTAAGCGACCGTATCCACTACTTCCGCGCCCATTAGGCTTGCGAACACCGCAGCGAATGCGAGTTCGATACCACCGCTTGAACCGGGTGTGGGGAGGTACGTAACCATCATTATTGCGAAAGACGTACCGCAAATTACAAAGAATGCATCCTCAATGCCGACGTCTACGCCGAGAGCGAGCAGTATAAAGAAAGTGATTGAATACTGCAAGCCGTAAATTATTATCTTGGAAACAAGGCAGGTAATAAACGTGCCCGGCTTTTTAGCAAGGTCTTTGAATACCACCTGAACTTGCATTAAATATTCTTCAAACTTAGCCGTCTGAGGCTCAAGGAATTTCTTAACGAACTTAATTTTACACAGCACGCGCATACACCATAAAAGGAAACGGCGCACAAACGAGCACGTTCCTATAATGACCGTAAATGCAAGAATGGTGAAGTTTACCGCAAAACCAACGATTGCCATAACGAGCATAACCACGTTGTCGCCTGCGAACTTCGGAAACCATATCATTGCAAGGAGCGAGAAGATATTAATTGTAGTCTGGTGAAAGAGGAAGTTCATTATGAGCAGGCTAGTAGACTCGGAAGGTTTTACTCCTGCGCGGGCGAAAGCGTAGACCTGAAAAGGCTGACCACCCGAAGCGAAAGGCGTAATGCCGTTAACGAAATGTTCGGTCATACTGATAGTGTAAGTTTTTTTAACTGAAATAGCATTCTTGCGACTTTTGGTCAGTATGATAAGCGGAATAGGGCTTAAGCCGAGATAAACGACGAGCATACCCAGCGCCGCCATAACGTATCCTATATGCGCCGAACCGAGTACGGCAAAAATATCACCGCCCTCACTTCCTAAGGAAATGATTAGAATGAGCGCAAACACGGTAAGCGCCGTAAAAGTCACGTAAAGCGCGATTTTTCCGCCTTTTTTCTTTTTTCCGAGAACCTTATCTGCCATTTTTAATCCTTAATATTCTTATGTAATAAATTATCAACACGTTACTTTTAAAGTATAACAGAATGGAATACAAAAAGCAATTAACTCGCGGAGTTTTACTTGCGCAAACGTAAAGATTTTGTTATACTTAAAAAAACGGAGGGCAAGTAATGCTGTATATCGTAGTAACGCCAATAGGCAATATGGCGGACATGAGTTACCGCGCTGTTGAAACGCTGAAAAGCGTTGATTTAGTGCTGTGCGAAGATACGCGCCACTCCTTAACGCTCCTTAACGCTTACGGCATAACCACCCCCACGCGCTCGTATGAAAAGTTCAGCGAAGCGCGACAGGCAGAGCACCTTGCCGATATGCTTGAAGCAGGCAAGGATATTGCTCTCGTTTCCGACGCAGGCACGCCCGTCGTATCCGATCCGGGCAACGTCCTCGTTAAAAAGCTCAAAGAGCGCAGGTTATCGTATACCGTAGTCGGTAGCGGTTGCGCCGCCGTCAGCGCGCTGGTCTTAAGCGGTTTCGATCCGTCCTCGTTCTGCTTCGTGGGCTTCCTTCCCGAAAGAGCGGTGGACAGAAATCGCCTGCTGGATAAGTTCGACAAACTGCAGTCTACGCTGATTTTCTACGTTCCTCCGCACGACGTACACTCTTACGTTTCTTTCCTCGGAGAAAGATTGGGCGCGCGCAAAGCGTGTCTCGTGCGTGAAATTTCCAAGCTACATGAGGACGTAATAGACTTCACGCTCCCTAATCTCCCCGCTGACGCAACGCTGAAAGGTGAAATGGTACTCGTCGTAGAGGGCGCAAAAAGCGTGGGCGAGGAGCTTAATAGTCTTTCGATAAAAGAGCATTACGACCACTATCTTGCCGAGGGAATGTCGGACAAAGACGCTATGAAAGCGGTAGCAAGGGATAGAGGAGTGGCGAAAAGCGTGGTGTATAAGGAGCTTTTTATTATTGCGCACCGCTAACGCTCGCTTTGTGTGCGAATAACTCCTTCCGTCACGCTTCGCGTGCCACCGTTCCTGCTCGCAATCATAGATTGCTCACCGCTTGGGCTATAAACAGTCCACAGGACTGTTTATTACGCGTCGCGCCTCTAAGAGGGAGGCTTTCACCGCACCTGTCTGCTTCGCAGACAGCTTCTACTCAAAGAGAAGCCTAAGATCTTTCGACTTCACTATCGCTAACGCTCAGGATGACCTTTATTCTTGCGCACCGCTAACGCTCCCTTTGGGTGCGCCAGAAATGCACGCATCTACGATATCTTTTTCGTTCTTTCCCTTGAAAATCCGCTTGTCGCCGTGAGGCAGACCGCGCGGACGTGCGCCTACGGCGTACGATTTTCTAGCGAAATCTCCGAAAAATCTATCCGAATCTGCTACTTTCTCGCGAAACAAGAGTGTGTTTGGAGA
>JAFTMM010000107.1 GCA_017452405.1 Clostridia bacterium
CGAAAATCGTACGCCGTAGGCGCACGTCCGCGCGGTCTGCCTCACGGCGACAAGCGGATTTTCAAGGGAAAGAACGAAAAAGATATCGTAGATGCGTGCATTTCTGGCGCAACCGAAGGTAGCGTTAGCGGTGCGCAAGAATAAAGGTCATCCTGAGCGTTAGCGATAGGATCTTATCCGCAATGTAAATGAATTGCAATTCTTCGAATTGCATGAATTGACAGCTTCGCTGTCATGAATTCTCGCTTACGCTCCATGAATTGACGACTACGCCGTCATTATTGATTAATTTTATCCTCAATGCAAGCGTAGCTTGTGAGTTTTTGATTTGCGATTTGCAAATCAATTCTTCAGCGCTCAACGGCGTTCAATTCATGCGCTCGAAAGAGCGCAAATCATAGCGTAACGCTCATGCACCATAGGAGCAATTCATAGCGCAAGCGCGCGGAACGTGTTAATGAAAAGCGTTAGTGGCGCGCAAAATCTATTACGCCTCCGCCCAGACAGCGGTTGCCGTCGTATAAAACGACGTACTGCCCCGGCGTTACCGCTCTTTGAGGAGCGACAAACGTTACTTCGGCGGAGAAAACCGATCTGTCCGTTATGCGGACGTGGCAGGCTTGGTCGGGCTGACGGTAGCGAGTTTTAGCGTAGCAATCGAACTCGTCTGCTTGGGGTGCGTCGCCAATAAAATTAATGGACGGCGTAATGAGTGAAGAAGAAAACAGTTTGTCGTCCTCACCGCAGGAAACCACGAGTTCGTTGCGCTTTAAGTCCTTATGAACGACGAACCAACGCGCATTTTCATAGTCCGCTTTGCCTCCGATTCCCAGCCCTCTGCGCTGACCGAGAGTGTAGTACATAAGACCGTCGTGACGACCGAGAACAACGCCCGTTTCGTCCACGATATTACCCGGCTTTGCGGGCAGATAGTTCATTAAAAACTTCTTAAAATTGCGCTCGCCTATAAAGCAAATGCCCGTAGAGTCCTTCTTTTTGGCTACAGCGGTCAAATCTCGCTCCTCGGCTATGCGCCTTACCTCCGTTTTACGGAGCTTACCGAGCGGAAAAATGACGTTAGAAAGCTGAGAAGCGCTAACCTGATTAAGGAAATACGTCTGGTCTTTGCTCTCGTCGCAGGCTTTTAAAAGGTGCGTGGTCTTCCCGCTCGAAGAGGGCGCGTCGTGCGTTATATCGCAATAATGTCCGGTAGCAATGTAGTCCGCTCCCAGCTCCTTTGCATACCGCGCAAAAGCGTCGAACTTAATCTCGCGGTTGCACAGTACGTCGGGGTTGGGCGTACGACCTGCCTCGTACTCGGAAAGAAAGTACGAAAAAACACGGTCCATATACTCCTTTGCAAAGTTGACCGAATAAATGGGAATTCCGATCTTGGACGCTACGTTCCGAGCGTCCTCCCAATCGTCCGCCGAGGTGCAGGCTCCGCCCTCCTCGGTTTCCTCCCAATTATGCATAAATAATCCTACAACGTCGTATCCCTGTTCTTTGAGAAGCAGGGCGGACACGGCGGAGTCTACCCCTCCGCTCATTCCTACGACTACGCGCTTTCTTTCCATACGCAAAGTATACCGCAATAGAAGAATTTAGTCAAGATAATAATAAAAGAGTAGCAAAAATCCCACGTCAAAAAATTATGAGAAAGACATCTATGCTAAGTCACATTGCGGAAAATTAGATTCTCCCTCGCGTGCTTTTTATAACCTAAATTTACAAACCGTATTGACAATATTAGGGAAGAAGTGTATAATGAAAGTAACTTTGGCAGATTTGAGCAGTAGTATGAATAAAGGAGAAACTATGAAAAAGAAAAAATACGATTATTACGTTGATCCTGCTCAGCAAGCGCAGTATGTAAAGACGAGGAAGAAATTTATAGTTGGTGTTTTTCTATTTATAATAGGCATTCTTCTTATTATTCCATGTGTGATTTGTATTGCTTTAGGATACGTTTTTATAGGGATAGCTTGCTTGTTTTCTGCTATCGCGTTACTTATAATAGGTTGGGTGTTGATGGGATGTCCCGGCTTATCCTATATGTAGCATTGAAACGGCGATGGTTAAAAATAATTGGAGGTTAAAACCAAACTTGGAGAGTAAGGAGCAAGCGCGTACGTATTTATAATTGATCCATATGATCATTTAAGCTAACCGTTACGCTTCGTTACTCTATTAATTTGCTAGGTATAAAATATTTTTTTGCATTTGCGGATATAATTTTGGGCGTATGTGTTATGAGCGTAAAACGCGCGAGGAGAAAAAATGGATCAAATTAAAGCATTGATAAATGAAGTTATTCAAGATTGTCAAAATATATTGGTTGACAAATCTTATCAAACGCCTAATATACCTATTATTAACGTAATTTTGCGTGAATTTATAGAGATGAAAGACTATTTAGCAGTTAATAATAAAATCTTATTGTTAGATAAAGATAAATTATGGACTTTATGGTCAATAAGAACAATTATAGATTCAGCTGATTATGGCTTTGATAAGGATCTTTTCGATAAGGTAAGAATGGTAAGCAGATTAAGCGAAAAATTAGATGAAAAATATGTTGTATTTAAATATTAAAAGGTTCCCATTAAAAAATGACGTTGGAATAAAATAAATAAAGTATTGACAAAAGCGGTAAGGCGTGGTATAACTATATTATGAACTTTGAAGAAATTTGGAATACCATCGTTGCGTTCTTTGAGGCGCGGGGATGGTCAATAGTAATCTTTCTCGCCGTGTTCGTTGCCGGCGTGATTATCGTGCGGGCGGTATGCTATTGGCTTAGCAGACTGCTATTAAAGAGCAAGGTGGAAAAGACGCTGGTTGGATTTATTATAACCGTCCTGCGTTTCGTGCTTTACCTCGTTCTCGTGTTTATACTTGCGGGCGTAATCGGCATAGATATGACGCCTATTGCGTCGGCGCTCTCGGCGGCGGTAGTGGCTATCGGTCTTGCGCTTCAGAGCAGTTTGTCCAACATAGCCAACGGCGTAGTGCTTATCTCCACCCGTCCGTTCAAAGAGGGCGATTACGTGGATATTGGTAGCGTGTCGGGAACGGTGCAGTCGGTAGGAATGTTCGTTACCGTACTCATTACCCCCGACAACAAAAAGGTAGTGCTGACGAACACCAACGTGCTTGCTAACGACGTAGTAAACTACTCCGAGCGACCTACGCGCCGTGTGGATATGGTTTTCTCCGTTTCTTACTCCGAGGACGTAGAACGCGCAAAGAGTATTATTTCAAGGGTAGTCGAAGCGCATCCACTCGTACTTGACGAGCCTGCGCCCACAGTACGCTTGCACGAGTTTAAAGATAGCTCGATAGGTATAATCACTCGACCGTGGGTAAATAACGCCGATTATTGGACGGTGTATTGGGATCTCAACGAGCAAATTTACGCCGAGTTAAACAAGGAAGGAATTCAGAGACCTTTCAACCAGCTTGACGTGCACGTTAAAAAGGAGGAGCAATAATGATTACGATGATCGTGACTTTGTCAATTTCCTTCGTGCTTCTCTTCGTGTTACTCATGCTTTTTCTTCCGAGGAAAAAGGTTTCGCCCGCAGCGCACGCCGAAGACGCTATGCTTGTTGCCGAGGCTATAGCGGTAAAGCTCGTCGAAAGCCCGTCCAAAGACGGTCTTAAAAAGCTTCTTAAGGCGGTTAGGCGCGCGGATAACGCGCTGTCTACGGCGGTGTATAAGGGACTTGTGGAGCTTAATCCTGCGGTAGCGCTCAACGACGAGAACCTCAAGATTATTATTAGTCTTATTGCAAGCAAGGCAAACGCGGAAAGCATTTCCGACTTTGTGGAAATACTGCTTGAAAACGTCCGCCACTCGCTCGTAATCGTTCAACCTTTTGCGAAACGCGAAGTGGACGACAGCGTGTTTGCGATTAAGACAAAACACGGCGCAACCGTGTACCTTAACTCGGTTAAGGCAAAAAAAGGCGGTGGCGACTCGGACGAGGAAAATAAATAAGTTTAATTTAACGGTAAAAGCGTGATTCTCATATTGGGTGTCACGCTTTTAAATCGAAAACAAACGCTAAAATCAATAAATGCGTAAAAGATTATAAGTATACTTATAATAATTGTTGACAAAGATTGATTTTTTTGTTAAAATGCGGTATAGGAGTGATTATTTATGATAACGTCGAAAGAGGGAATATTAAAAGTATTAACCGCGTATAACCCTTGGTGGAAAACAGGCGCGGTAAATCCTAAAATGACTCGTGCGTATAAAAGATTTGCTTTTTACGAGGCTATGAGGCGTTTAAATGAAAAAGATATACGCAGATCCGTTGTACTTACCGGAACGCGCCGAGTGGGAAAGACGACCATTCAATACCAGATGATTGAAGCTTTGCTTTTATCCGGCGTAGCTCCTCAAAGAATAGTTTTTATATCAATGGATCATCCTATGTTGAAATTAAGTCAATTTCAAGAGGTTTTGGAATGTTATCATGAAAACGTCTATCCCGAACAGGACGTGTATTATTTCTTTGACGAAGTTCAATATGCTCAAGATTGGGATCGTTGGTTGAAGACTATTTATGATACTCAGCCTGAAACGAGGGTGGTTGCTACCGGTTCAGCCAGTCCTGCGTTAATTAAAGGGAGTAGGGAAAGTGGCGCTGGTCGTTGGTCCGTCATTCAAGTTCCGACTATGTCGTTCTACGAGTATTGTGAATTGATTGGGGTAGACCTTCCCGATATTCCAAAAGACTTGAAAGTAACCTCTTTGCTTTATATGACTCAAATCGAGCGTTCGCAAATTATGTTGCAACTTTCCAAGGTTCAAAACCATTTTATGAGATATTTGCAAATAGGAGGCTTCCCGGAGCTCGCCCTTGCCGACAACGATATTATGGCGCAACAAATTATGCGCGAGGACGTTGTCGACAAGGTGTTAAAAAGGGATTTGCCGTCGCTTTATAGCATTAGAAACGCCACTGAGCTTGAACGCATATTTTTGTATTTATGCAACGTTTCCTCCGAGATTGTGTCTATAGAAGCTATTACGAAAGAATTGAACGGAGTTTCTAGAACGACCGTCGAGAATTATATTCAATATTTGGAAAGCGCTAATTTAATTTACCAAAGCTGGCCGGTAGATATGGTAGGTAAAAAGGTATTAAAGGCAAGCCCAAAGATTTATATATCTGATGCGGCTATACGAAACGCAGTATTAATGGACGACTCCATCTTAACCGATACTACGGAGATGGGAAAGGTGGTGGAAACCGCCGTGTATAAACACGTAGCGTCATTTTATTACCAATTTGCAACTTCCGTCGGATACTTCCGTGGTGGACGAAAAAATAAAGAAGTAGATATCGTCGTAGATTATCCTAACATCAAAAACATTCTGCTTGAAGTGAAGTATAGAGAGAATGCGTCAATTTCTGACGACGACGCTATAGTGGAATTATGTGACGAGGCTTGTGCCTCCATCGTTGTTACTAAGAAAGCAAGCGACTTCGGGATTCATAATACAAAGCGCAATAAGAATTTATTAAGAATACCGGCATTTGCCTTTTTGTATTTGCTTGGTAATGCCGAAAAACACGGTTACAGAGGCATTGAGTAAAGGTGAAATTTTCCCTCCAAGATGGAAAGGAGAGAAATTTATAGGATGACAGGGAGGACGAGATCCTATCGGTCGCAGTGCTCCCTCCAGGATGACAAGAGAAAGTAATATAAATGAAAAAACTATACGACATTACGGGAATGAGCTGTTCGGCGTGTTCGTCGGCGGTGGAAAGAGCGGTTAAGAGGGTACCCGGCGCGGAGCGCGTAGAGGTGTCCTTACTTTCGGCTAGCCTTGCCGTCGAGGGCGAGTTTGACAGCGAAGCGATTATTGAGGCGGTCAAGGGTATAGGCTACGGCGCGTCCGAAAAGACGGAATCGCGCGCGCTCGGCGCAAAATACGCCGAGGACGCCTCCCGACTTCTTCGACGTTTGCTTCTTTCAATCATTCTTCTCCTGCCCGTAACGTACCTTGCGATGGGCGGTATGATCGGCTTGCCCACGCCGAGCGGACTTGTCGGCGCAAGGGTGAGCGTAAGCCTGCAATGCGCGCTTACCGTAGCGGTTATGATAATCAACCGCAAATTTTTTATCTCGGCGGTCAAGGGCTTAACGAAGCTAAATTTCAATATGGACACGCTGGTGTCGCTTGGATCGCTTGCGTCCTTTGGCGTAGGCGTGGCAGGGCTATTCATGACCTTTACGGCAACGACGGAAGAAGAACTCCACGTCGCCCACGGCTTTACGTACTTTGACTCGGCGTCAATGATACTCGCGCTCGTGACGGTGGGCAAATTTCTCGAAGCGCTGAGCAAGAAGCGCACGACTTCGGCTATCGACGGGCTTATTGGCTTAAAGCCCTCTCGCGCAAGAGTAGAGCGCAACGGCGAGGAGGTTATAATCCCACTCGGCGAGCTGAAAGTCGGCGACGTATTTATCGTCAAGGCTGGCGAGAGCATATCCACCGACGGCGTTATCCTATTCGGCGAGGGCGCGGTAGACGAGTCGGCTATAACGGGCGAAAACTTGCCCCGTGACGTTAAAGAGGGGGAGGGGGTAATCGGCTCTTGCCTGCTCGAAAGCGGTTATTTAAAAATAAAAGCGGAGCGAGTGGGCGAGGATACTACCATGTCGCGCATTATTACGGCGGTGGAAAACGCCTCGGCAAGCAAAGCTCCCGTAGGCAGGCTGGCGGACAAAATCAGCGGAATTTTCGTTCCTTTCGTCATGGGCGTAGCCGTTATCGTTCTTCTCGTATGGCTTTTTGTCAATTCCTTCAATTTCGGTCACGCCGTCGTGTTTGCGTCAAGCGTGCTCGTCATATCCTGTCCGTGCGCGCTGGGCTTGGCTACGCCGGTAGCCATCACCGTAGGCGTAGGCAGAGCGGCGAAAGAGGGTATTCTCGTGCGCTCGGCGGCGGCGCTGGAGAATGCCGGTAAGGTAACGGTAGTCGCCTTTGACAAGACGGGAACGGTCACCGAGGGCAAGCCGGTAGTAGCAGAAGCGCTGGGCGAGGAGTCGCATCTGCCCTACGTTACGGCGGTGGAGCGGTTAAGCTCGCATCCGCTATCGCTTGCTATCGTCAGGTACGCCGAGTCCGGCAAGGTAGAAGCGCGGGAGGCGGAGAACTTTCGGCAATTCTACGGCGGTATAAGCGGAAGTTCGGAGGGCAGGGAGTACGTTATCGGTTCGGTTAGCCTTATGCAGTCGCGCGGGGTAGCGCTCAAGCGGTTTGCGCAAGTTATCGAAAGAGCAAAGAATGAAGGCGGTAGCGTTATCATAGCCGAAACGGCAGGAGAAGCCGTGCTTGCTTTCCTTATAACCGATACCGTGCGCGCCGAAGCTAAGGAAACGATAGACGGCTTAAAGCGCATGGGAATAAAGACGGTAATGCTTACGGGCGACGGAAAAAGCTCGGCAGAACACGTCCGCGCCTGCCTCGGCATTGACGAAGTCTATTATTCGCTTAGGCCGGAGGATAAGGCAAACGTGCTCGCTACTCTCAAAGCCAAAGGGGAAAAAGTGGCGTTCGTTGGCGACGGCGTAAACGACGCGCCAGCACTCACTTCTTCTGACGTGGGGTTTGCTCTTGTAGGTGGTACGGAGGTAGCTCTCGGCGCTTCGGATTTCGTTCTTACGAGCGGGAACCTCGGCAAGGTTGGACTTTCGCTCACGTTGTCAAAACGCGTTATGCGCATAATCAAGCAAAACCTTTTCTGGGCGTTTATATACAATCTGATCTGTATTCCCATTGCAGGCGGAGCGTTTGCGCCTCTCGGCTTTACCATAACCCCCATGATAGGTTCGGCGGCAATGAGCTTGTCCTCGGTTTGCGTGGTGCTTAACTCGTTGCGATTATACGGCGGAGCGAAAAAATTAAAGGCGGGGCGTGAGCTTGAGGACGTAAAGGCTTGCAGTGGTTGTTTAAGCGAAACGGAAACCGATCAAACTAACGAATATAGAGAAAATAAGGGCGACGAACCCAAGGAGCATAATATGAGAACATTCAAAGTAGAAGGCATGATGTGTATGCATTGCGTCGGCAGGGTTAAGAAAGCGCTTGAGGCGCTCGGACTCGACGCAGACGTAGACCTCGATACCGGTCTTGTTAAAGTGAGAGGTGACGCAGGCGACGAAGCGGTGGTATCGGCTATCGTGGACGCAGGATACGAGGTTACTAAGGCATGAAAAGCGAATTTATCGTGACCGCCGAGGACTTTCTCAACGCGGTCGTGGATACGAGATACGACCTTCGCATAGTAGGCGTGACGGAGAGCTTAACGAGCGCAGTACAGGCTAAACTGCGTCAGCTTTACGGCAGGGAGGTTAGCGTGGACGGCGGTGAAGCGCGCGTTCCCGGCGAGAATAGTCTGTTCAAAGCCCGTTACTCGGACGGCGACCTCGTGCACGTTATGAACCGCTTGACTGCAGAGGACGGCTGTCCGTGGGATAGGGCGCAGACGCACGAGAGCATACGCATTAACGCAGTCGAGGAAGCCTACGAGCTTTGCGAGGCGATTGACGGCGGTGACGTGGACAATATGCGCGAGGAAGTGGGCGACCTTATGCTTCAAGCGGTGTTCCACTCGGATATTGCCGAGCGCGCGGGTGAGTTTACACGACTTGACGTGATTGATGAGCTGGTGCGTAAACTCGTAACCCGTCACACGCATATCTTCGGAGAGAATAAGGCTTCAAGCGCTGACGAGGCGTTAGCCGCGTGGGAGAACGCTAAGGCGGTGGAGAAAAAAGCGGAGAGCTTACAGCGCCAACTTGAGCGTATTCCCGACGTCTTTCCTGCGCTCCTTCGCGCGCAGAAGATTATTAAGAAACTCGTCAAGGGCGGACTCGTCAACGACTGCGAAACCGTGACGGCGGAGCAGTTCTTTCGCGCGGTTTGCGGTGGTGTCAAAGCAGGACTTGACTTGGAAGTGGAGCTATCCCGCCTTGTTAATGATGTGAAGAAGAATTATTTGGAAGGAAAGATTGTAGCGGTGAGTGAGTTATAAATGAATTTTTTATTTCTTGCGCACCGCTAACGCTCCCTTTGGTTGCGAATAACTCCTTCCGTCACGCTTCGCGTGCCACCGTTCCTGCTCGCAATCATAGATTGCTCACCGCTTGGGCTATAAACAGTCCACAGGACTGTTTTTTACGCGTCGCGCCTCTAAGAGGGAG
>JAFTMM010000108.1 GCA_017452405.1 Clostridia bacterium
TCTCAAGAAGAATCTCATTTTGGGAAGGAATACCGTCATCCCGAGCAGGAATACCGACCTCCCGAGCAGGAATACCGTCATCCCGAGCAGGAATACCGTCATCCCGAGCTTGTCGAGGGATCTCAAGAAGAATCTCATTTTGGGAAGGAATACCGTCATCCCGAGCAGGAATACCGACCTCCCGAGCTTGTCGAGGGATCTCAATCCCAAGAGATACTTCGACTTCGCTCACGCTGCGCTCAGTATGACGATGGCTTAGATGCAGGAAAATCCTCCCTCTCAGTGAAAGGCGCAACGGAGGGGAAAAGTCGAACCTTAATCGTACTCGATCCGCCTCGTAGCGGTTGCGACAAATCGGTAATCGAAGCAGTCAACGCTTGTGGAGCAGAGAACATAATCTACGTTTCCTGTAATCCCTCCACCCTTGCCCGCGACCTCACTTTATTGACTTCCTATGCTCCTGTAACCATAACCCCCTTTGATATGTTCCCGCAGTGCGCCCACGTCGAGAGTGTCATTTGTCTTGAAAAATCGAAACAGGAAAGTTAACTATGGCTACGTTTGATGATTTTATGAAATTGGATATACGGGTGGGTACGATAATTAGCGCGCAAAACTTTGACAAAGCTAAAAAGCCCGCCTATCAATTAGAGATTGACTTCGGCGCGCTTGGAATTAAAAAATCCTCCGCGCAGATTACCGATTACTATACGGCAGAAGAACTTGTCGGCAAACAAATATTAGCAGTCGTCAATTTTCCGCCTAGGCAGATTGCGAACTTTATGAGCGAAGTGCTGGTGCTTGGCACTTACAGCGACGGCGGTGTCGTGCTTATAACTCCGGAAAGACCGGTTGATAACGGCGATAAATTAGGGTAAAAGTAAGGTTTAAACGCGCGGTAACATAAAAACAATTAAAGGAGAACTATTGATGAATAATTTATTGGAAATCAATGGAACTATTGAAATTTCAGAGGATTTAACTATAGATCAATTTATAGATTTGTTTATTGAATTTATTGAACGTCACGATTGTTTTTTCGGCGGGGGATTTAAAGAAATCGACGACGTAAATAATAGTGAGGAATAACATAGGATAAAATGAAATTTAATAAAGGAGTAAATAAATGAACGAAGAGCAGAACAACGTAAATGTGGAAAATGAAGAAAAAGTATTGTGGCAATTTGCCGTAAGCAGAGCACGAAAACTCTTTTATATGATGAGGGTTTTGATTATCTTACCTATTATATTAATTGTTATCGGACTGATGTTGCTTTTGTCAGGCAATATTAAAGTTCCTGCTTTTATGATTATATTTATAGGAATACCCGTGTTTGCAACTTTATTGAGCGCTATCGCAATATATATTCAAAAAATAACGGTATTTACTATCACGGATAAAAAAATATACGTGCAACATCCTAAAGTACTTTTCTACGCAGAATTTGCCGATATTATGGATATTCGCGTAACTCATTCACTCTTTAATAAGAAAATTGGAAACATAAATTTCGCCTTAATAGACGGGCATAATTCATACTACAAATTTTTCATGATAGATTTCCCTGATTCGGTTTATAACTTATTAGTGTCGTTATGTAAAGGTGAAGATCCTACGAAAGTTTTCTCGTCTTAAAAGAATCCTAAAACATAGCGTTAATAAGAATGTTTGTTTCATTAATTTTTCTTTTGATAAGAATTGTGAAGTGAAGATCACCAAAACAAAAACGGCGTTAGTTTAACGCCGTTTTTTGACTTATCCGCCGTAATAGGTTGGTGGTGGGGCGGATTTTGGACAATATTCTATTTACAACCCTGCAATGCGCGTGATAAAATAAATCCGATCAGAGGGAAGATCTTTATTGTAGGAGGAAGAATTATGTACGTCGTAGCAGACGTTGAGTGGGCGTTTAATAAAAGTGAAAAAAGGAGTCCGACGCAATTAACGGCGGTGCGTGTGGACGCTGAATGGAACGTTGTTGAAAAATTTACTGAGTATATTAAACCTGCAGATTCCTCCTTTCACGAATGGAGCCAAGTTGCGTATAACGGCGGTATGCCCGAAGCGTTCTTGTACGCTCGCAGTTGCTTTGCCGTAATGAAGGCGTTTGAAAAATGGCTTAAAGCTAACGACGTGTTGTGCTGGTGGTTTGAGGAATCCAAGCGTATGTTTAACGAAACTTATTCCATGATGCTTAAAAAAGAACACGGGTTACGCACGGTTATATTAAGCGATTATATGGTGGATTTTTTTAAGTGGAAGGGACGTCAAATCGTAAGCCCATACATCCTGGCAAGAGATCGAAACATCGACGTTCCCGACTTGACGCACGACTCTGAAAACGACGTCACCGCAATCCTCAATCTATTCAAAGGGGTAGGTTTTCCGCAAGAACTACTTGCAAGAAGTCCGAAAATTCCGCCTCCGCCTCCGTTGAAAATATCGTCGATAAAGAATCCGTATTATTACGACGTCCAATCGCGCCTTTTTCATAAAAAAGGTTGCACATTACTCTCAGAGCAAACCAAGGGTTTCGGCTTTGATTCCGTTTCATCCGGTATTAAAAAAAATTTCCGCCCTTGCGAATGTGCTAAAAAAGACTATCGGCAATTTTATCAAGCACGCGCTAAAAAGCTACTTTCCCGACTGTCGTATAACTACGCGTATTCGCCTACCTCCAATGTTTTTCATCGCGTTAGTTGTAAGCATCTATATAATGCGCATAATATTAGCGGATCGACTAAATATGAAACGGTTGTAAAAACGGGCAGAAGACCTTGCAAGGTTTGCAATCCCGATCCTTTATGCGATTTAAACGAGAAGCAGAGGTACGTCAACCGAGCGTTGAGCGGGAGCGAACAGCGCGCGCTTGTAAGGCATAAAGAATCACAGAAAGAACGCTTTTCGGGCTCTAGCAATATAGTATTGACTGAACAGGAGCGCAAGGATTTCTTAACGCTTACTCAACCGAATTTAGTTTTCTTTGCCTCATGCGGATGTCAGAATTTTCATACAATGAACTGCTCCAAGCTTAAAGGTAAAACCGAAATTCGAGGTTTTGGGAGTTTTGCAGACGCGCGCAGGGCGGGGTACACTCCTTGTCGCTCATGTCGTCCAAGCAAAAAGCTGGACGTAAAGGTATCTATTCCGATCACAAGCAAGGTGCGACAAACGGAAACGTTAAGCGAGTTAAAGCATTTGTGCGCGAGTTGGGGATATAGTTATTCCTTAGATAACAAGTTTTTTAAAATAGAAACTATGGTAGGTAAGTGGAAAATATATATATTTTCACGCCCCGTTGTCGTAGACCACGTAAATCTCGTGGTTACTCCAAACTCAGACGAATATCATCGTCAGCACCGAATTTTCCTTTCTTTGGTAGACGCATTTAATTATATTCACAGGCACGACGATAGCCTTTTGCAAAAACGGTTGTGTAAAACAAAAACGTCGTTAGCGTGTTATCCCTAACTGAGAACACGCGCTTGAGAATCCCTTGCGGGATTGCGATATGCTACTAATGCAACTCGATATGCCTACGGCTCGATATGTTTGCTTCACAACCGAGATATTTATCTCATATCGAATTTGCGCGAAGCGAAAATATATCGAGTTCGAGCAGAGCGAGAACGTATCGAGTCGGGCAAAGCCGACGTAACGACAGAGAAAGAAAAGAGAGCAAGAATAGCAGGGTTTTTAATCCTTTTACTCTTGCTCTTTATGCTTGCAAATAAGGGCTTAGCTCATATAAATGCTTTATAAGGAGAGATAAAGTTTAATTATTTCTCAGTGCCTTCGGGGAGTTTGGTCATAGGGTCAACGTAGTTACCGCTACCGTCGCGCATTTCAAGGTGAAGGTGCGCTCCGTCGTTCTGTTCGCTCATCATTGAGTCGGAGATATAACCTATGGTCGTGCCCGTCGTAATAATGTCACCTTCTTCTACGAGCGTGTCGGCGCTGAGGGATTTGTAAGTTGCCGTCAGACCGTCCGTCTGCGCAACGGTGATGACGTAGCCGTCTTGAGTAGTATACTTGACCTCTGTGACGGTGCCGTCATAAACGGCAAGTACTTCTGCCGTACCTTCTGCGTGGAAGTCAACGCCGTTATGCGTAGAATACCAATGCAGGGTGTTCGACCAAACCAGCTCTTCTAGCTTGCACTCTATGCCAAGCGTGTACGACGAAAGGGGACTGCCGTACTGCGGTGTAGTAGCGGTAGGCTGATCGTCGGGGGTTGTACCGCTCGGCTGATCGTCGGGCTGTTCGGGCGTAGTACCGCCACCCTCGCCATTATTATCGCCGTCGCCGTTGCCCGAGCCGTCCGAAGGCTTATTCGGATCTATATTATCGTTAGGAGTAGTAATGCCGGGCGTATCGGGATTAGGCGTGGTGCTTGTAACGCCGACGGCGATAGCAGTAACCACTATGGCAATAATCGCTGCAATGGTACAAACCAGAAGCGCGATATAAAGTTTCTTATTCGTTTGCTTTTTGTCGTTGTTCATTTTTCGTTCCTCCGTTAATTTGCACGGAAATTATTGACTGCAAAGCGTAAAATATACACGGCAATATAAAATCATTTGCAATTTTTTCTTTTTTATGGTAAAATGTTCGGTAAGTATCGGAAGATTAGGTGGAAGGGCGCACTTATTAGCGCCACGCTTCCAATTTATCAAGGAGGTAATAATGGTAGAAACATCACCCGACGTGAAAAGACTCGCAAAATTATGCATAGACAGCTCAACCATAGACCCTCAGCTGTATTCCGATTATCACGTATATAGAGGACTCCGCGCGCCCGACGGTAGCGGTGTTCGTACGGGATTGACCGAAGTAGCAGACGTTAAGGTAAACGAAATCGTTGACGGACAGTATCGTGCTTGTCCGGGCGTTTTGTCGTATCGTGGTTATAACGTAAAAGACATCGTTGCGGACGTGCTTAGCAGTAAACGTTTCGGCTTTGAAGAAGTAATATATCTTCTTCTTTTTGGCGATATGCCGGGCGATGAAGAAACGGAGAATTTCAAGGAACTTATCGGTAGTTACCGCCAGCTTCCCACGTCCTTCTTCCGTGATATAATCATGAAATCATCGAGCATGGATATTATGAACTCCATGGCGCGTAGCGTGCTTACGCTTTACTCGTACGATCCCGAAGCAGAGGATATGTCGTTTGAAAACGTGCTTCAGCAATGCCTGTGGCTAATAGCAACCTTCCCTCAGCTTGCGGTGTATTCCTACCAGGCGTATAAGTACTATAAGTCGGATAGTAACAGTTTCTTCATTCACGACCCCATTCCCACGCTTTCGACTGCGGAGAATATACTGCATATGCTCCGTATCGATAGTAACTATACCGACCTTGAAGCAAGGGTTCTCGACCTTGCGCTCATTCTTCACGCAGAGCACGGCGGTGGTAATAACTCTACGTTCACGACTAGACTCGTATCTTCTACGGGTACGGATACCTATTCCGCAATAGCCGCTGCACTCGGTTCGCTCAAAGGACCTAAGCACGGCGGAGCAAACATCAAAGTTTGCCGTATGTTTGAAAATATAAAAGACAACGTTAAGGATTGGGCGGACGAGAACGAAATTCGCGCATATCTTACCAAAATTCTTGACAAAAAAGCTTTCGACAATTCCGGTCTTATTTACGGTCTTGGTCATGCAATTTATCAGGTGTCCGATCCCAGAGCTGAGGTTTTCAAAAGCTCGGTGGAAAGGCTTTCCAAAGAAAAGGGCATGGAAGCGGAGTTCAACCTCTACGAGAGCGTGGAGAAAATCGGCGCAGAGCTTCTGACCGAACGCAGAAAGACGGATAAGGGCGTTTGCGCAAACGTGGACTTCTACAGCGGTTTTTGTTACCAGATGCTCGGATTGCCCAGCGAACTTTTCACCCCCATGTTCGCCGTAGCGAGAATTGCAGGCTGGAGCGCGCATCGATTGGAAGAACTACTCTCATCAGGCGGAAAGATTATGCGTCCCGCATATCTCTACGTCGGTCAGTATAGAGATTATAAAAAGAAATAATATCTGTTATATTAAGAAAAGCCTTACTTTTACTAGTAAGGTTTTTCTTTTGTCATATCGTACTTTTAATAAACATTTCACATATTAAGTTTTTCTCGCATAAGAAAGTATTAATGACTTATAGGGAGGACTTAAATGAATCCGTTTAAAGAAAGAGGTAGGGCGATTACCGAAAGTTTTCAGAATTGGAAACAGCTATACCCAAAGGCGTACAACAAATGCGAGATAGATCCGTATACCAAAACACGAATTATACTTATGAACGGCACTGAGTTTGAAGCAAATTGGTTTTCTCACAACTTCGCTAGGCACGTTTGCGACAACGATTTGCGCCGTGAGCTCGCTCTGACGCGCGCAATAGAAAAGCAACAGCAGATCAAAATATCCTTGCTCAAGCCTTGTGATGAAAGTCCGCTTGAACACACGATTGCCTACGAACAATTGGCGGTAGACCTCACAGCCGAGCTTGCCAAAAGGGAATGCGACTGTTACGTCAAGAAAGCGCTGGACTTTGCGCTTTTGGAGGACTTTGACCACTTGTACCGTTACGCTAACCTTTTGGAAATGGACCAGGGTGTTTACGCCGAAAAATTGGTGGGCGGTTACACGGAAATCATGCCGGGCAGACCGACCATAGCTCATCACCGTTTCCCGATGGATAACGTTAAGCGCAAAATAAACGCAAAAACCGCCGACAAGCAAACGGTTCTTTCTACCATGATAATCACGGCTGCCGAACAGCAGACTATGAATTATTATATGAACGTCACCAACCTTGCAAGCAACGACCTTGCGCGCAAGCTGTATAAAGAGATAGCGCAGGTTGAGGAAGAGCACGTAACGCAATACGAGTCGTTAATGGACTCCTCGGCAACGTGGCTGGAAATGCTTCTCTGGCATGAGTACGTTGAATGTTACCTCTATTGGTCGTGCTATCTTACCGAAACGGACCCGTGCGTCAAAGAATTGTGGCTGGAAAATCTCGAAATGGAAATCGAGCATCTCCATAAGGCGGCGGAATTGCTTGAAAAGTACGAAAATAAGTGCTGGGAGCAGGTTATTCCCGACGGCAAATTTCCCGAACCGATCTCCCTCCACGAGAATATAGGCTACGTTCGTGAAATCTTATGCTCCACCGTTCAGTTTACCGGCGTTTGCGAGGATTATGAAAAACTGAGTAAACTGCCGAGCGACGCGAATTTCTTCAAGTACCAATCGGTAATTAACCCCAAAGACGATATAGTTCCTTCGCATATAGTAATAGAAAAGCGGATTTGCCGTAGCGGAAAGGATTATCGTTATGAAGTCGAGTTGAA
>JAFTMM010000109.1 GCA_017452405.1 Clostridia bacterium
ATTGCGCGATCCTTTGCAAGCTTAGCCGTAATATCCACAGGCGCAAGCATGTTCATCAAATTATTCTGCAAATTGTGATATTTAACAAGAATAAGTTCGAGAACGGCAGGACACGCCGTGCTTATTACAGGCAGTTCAAAAGACTTTCTGTCAAAAAGTATTCTCGTCATTTCGGAAGCAAGTTCCGCGCCCCTACCCACCTCCATCACGTCGTCAAAGCCAATTTTAAGCAAACCGGTCAGAACGTAATTTACGTCGGTAAGATTGTTGAACTGCCCGTATAACGACGGTGCGGGGATTGCAATCTTATATTTATAATTATTTATTACGCTAAAGTCGTCGTATGACGGCTTTTTCGCATTGTGCGGACAAAGTCTTACACATTCACCGCAAGCAATACATTTATCAAAGTCAACGCTTGCTTTACCGTCACGGACGCGGATTGCTTCCGTGGGACAACGGCGCATACACGTTATGCACCCTTTGCACTTGTCCGAATCAAGTGTGACGGTATGTAGTGTCTTGATTTTGTCCATATTTCCCCTTATGCAAAATCTGTCAGTTAAAGTATACTATCAACGTGACGGTAGTGCCTTTTCCTACCTCACTTTCGATATAAAACTCATCAGCATATTTTTTCATATTAGGCAAGCCCATGCCTGCGCCGAAACCGAGATTACGAATTTCTTCGTTAGCCGTCGAATAACCGGGTTTCATTGCAAGTTCAATGTCCTTAATTCCCTTGCCCTGGTCGATAAGTTTAACAACGGACTTATCAACGAATATATCGACGATTGCCTTTCCACCTCCGGCGTGTATTACCATGTTGATCTCACCCTCATACATGGAAATAGCTACTCGCCGTATATCTTCGGACGAAATTCCGAGCTTACGGAGCTCGCTTTTTACTCTGTCCGTGGCAGATCCTGCCGAGAGGAAATTATCTCCGGCAACGTCGAATTCAAGATGAAGCGCGCCCATCGTCAATTACCCGACTTCAAGCCTGCGCTGTAAAGCAATCCGCATGCAGAAAACATTCTGCGCGGAGTACGGATAATAGTTATACCCTTAGCGCGCGCAAGCTCTATCATATCGGCAGTTGGTTCTTTACCTCTGACGAATACAATGCATACCATATCCATCATTACCGCAGTGCGTATAACTTGTGGATTGCAAAGACCGGTAATAAGCACCGCTTGGTCTTTAACGTAAGCCAATACGTCGCTCATCATATCCGAACCACACGCCGACTGAACTTCACGTTCTGCATGTTCTTCGCAACACAAGATTTCGCCTTCGAGCACTTCTGCTACGTCTTTTATTTTCATAAAGACTCCTCCGCTTTGATGAGTTTTTATTTCTAAATTAATACTTAGCCAAAATTCCCGCTACTTCTTCGGGCGTTACTTTACCGTAAACGTCGTCGTTTACCATCATAACGGGCGCTAAGCCACAGCATCCGACACATCTCGTAGCGTCAAGAGAGAACTTTCCGTCAGGAGTACACTGACCGTCGTCAATGTTAAGACACTCTTTAAGCTTGTCGAATACAAGACCTGCATTTTTAACGTAGCAAGCAGTTCCGAGACAAACGGAAACTCTGTATTCTCCCTTCGGATATAAAGAGAACTGCGAATAGAACGTAGCTACGCCGTATACTTCGGAAAGAGAAACGCCCATTTCCTCAGCAACGATAAGCTGTACTTCCTTGGGAAGATAGCCGTATATTTCCTGAGCTGACTGAAGCGCCGACATTACGCCGATACCTTTGCTCTTAAGGTCTTTAAGTTCTGCTCTGAGTTGTTCTTCTTGTTGTTTCGTACCCTTAAAAGGCACAGTCTGCTTATTTGAATCTGACATTGTAACCTCCTGGTGACACTTTTAGTCACGCTATTGAATTATAGCAAAATACCGATTAAAAGTAAACTAGATTATCGCCGTTTTCTCCAAAAATCTAAATTTTATTACTTTTTCCGCGTCGGATAATTTTGTAAATAAAAATATACTTTAGCAATCTCTGACACAAAAACCGCTATTGCCTGTTTTTGCAAGACGAACATCCCACTTTCTCGTCGAGATTTTTGTAAAATAACGTAATATCTCCATAACTGCCGTCTGCAAACGCGTAACCGTTCTTGACCTGTCCAATACGCTTGAAGCCAAGCTTGTCATACAAATTAATCGCAGGTATATTGGAAGATAATACTGCGTTAAATTGCAAAATGTGGAATCCGAACTTAGGCGCGATATATATGCAATGCCTTACTAAAAACTCGCCGATACTTTTGCCTCTTTCCTCTGCGCTTACGGCAAAACTTGCGTTACATATATGCCCGCAATGTCCTACGTTATTAGGATGAAGTACGTATAATCCCACTATTTTATCAGTTTCTGCCACACCGCAATAGGTCTGCGAAGCGAAAAAATCACGCGCCTGGTCCAAATCCAACTCGACGTCCTGCGGAAAGGCGTTGCCCTCCGAAACTATTTCGTTCCAAATTTTTACCATTGACGGAAGGTCTTGTTCGGTATATTCTCTTATCGTTATCATTATAGTTTAATCCTCCGGTTTTATGGATATGACTGTAAGGTTTTTATTTGACACTTTGAACTTCACCTCACGTCCGGCATAAAGGAAACCGTACACTCTGTCAGGATCGTCGTGGTAGCCCGGTCGGGGGTCTTGTTCGAGTACGGAAATGAGTCCGTCAAGTTTTTCGGACGGCAATTTTGCAGAAATTTCCGCCGATAGTTCCACGTTCAGCTTTGCGTTTGATATATTTTCCGTAAATCCGCCCGTAGCGTCGGAATGAGAATCCGTATAAGCAAGATACGGCTTCACGTCAAAAATGGGCGTGCCGTCCGCTAAGTCCGCGCCCGAAATTACGAGAACTTTCCCATCTTTCGTGTCCTTTATTGCTTCAAGCTTTACGGACGACAATCCAATTGCGTTGGGACGAAACGGCGAACGCGTTGCAAATACGCCTACTCTCTTATTTCCACCGAGCTTTGGAGGGCGTACGGTCGGCGACCAATCCTCCCTTTCCGCCTCGGAAAAATGCCACAATAGCCATACGTGAGAAAAACCCTCCAATCCTTTCAAGGCGTCGGGGTTTCGGTATTCAGGCTCAAATACGACGGTGGATTTTACGTCCGTCAGTCCGCTTTGTCTCGGCAATCCGAATTTAGTCGGAAAGTCTGATCGAATATGCGCTATGACTTTCATAGGAACTATTTTCATCCTTATTATTTTAACGCATTTTTGCGCGTTTTGCAAGCATTTAATTTCGCGCGTTATAAATCAAACGGCAAGATTCGGGAAATACTAAGATCGGAGATATAGTTATGGCTTATTCGTATAAAGGAGCAATAACGTTTGGGTTGGTATATATTCCCATTACCCTTTCGTTAAGCGTAAAAGAACAGGACGTCAGTTTTAATATGCTTGAAAAGAAAACACAGTCTAGGGTTAAGTACAAAAAGACCTGTGTGGACTGCAATAATCGAGAAATCAAGAACGAGGATATCGTCAAGGGTTATCAGTACGAAAAGGATAAGTACGTAATTTTTACCGACGAAGATTTTGAGAAAATTAAAACGCCAAAAGATAAGAATATAACGATCGAGGAGTTCGTAAACCTTGACGAGGTGGACCCGATCTATTTTGACAAGGCGTATTTCGTAAAGCCCGTCGGCGCGGACAAAGCATATCAAGTACTTCTTAAAGCTATGGAAACCGAGAAAAAAGCGGGACTTGCAAAAACCGTGCTCGGAACGAAAGAAACGCTTATTCTTCTACGCGCCAGGGAGGGCAAAATGCTCGTCAACACTCTGTATTTTTATAACGAAATTCAAAAAGCGCCCGAAACGGAAGAAACTAAAGTCGCCAAAAAAGAACTTGACTTAGCCAAAAGCCTAATTAGTCAGATGAGCGGAAAGTTTGAACCGCAGAAGTATAAGGACGAGTATAATATTCGACTTCAAAAAGCCATTCAACGCAAGATCGAGGGTAATGAAATCGTACAGACCAAAGAAGACAAAGAACCGGTCAAGATCATCAACCTTATGGAAGCGCTTCAAAAAAGTATTTCGTCGGGTAAAAAGAAAGCGAGAAAGGCGTAATGAGCTTAAAAGAATACAAAGAAAAAAGGAATTTCAAAGCGACGAACGAGCCTGAGGGTAGCGTAAAAAAGAGCAAGACGAGTCGGTTCGTTATCCAATATCACCAAGCAAGAGCGAAGCACTATGATTTTCGCCTTGAATACGACGGGGTGTTACTTAGCTGGGCTGTTCCGAAAGGTTTGTCCATAGATCCGAAAGAAAAACGTCTTGCCGTTCACGTCGAGGACCACCCTATCGACTATATAAATTTCGAAGGCATTATTCCTAAGGGTAATTACGGCGCGGGAACGGTCGAGGTTTTCGATAAAGGCTCCTACACTCCATTGAAAGATATGAAAAAGGCTTTGAAAACCGGCCATATTAAAGTTTTTTTAGACGGAGAAAAGCTCAAAGGCGGTTGGTCCTTAGTAAAAATCGAGGACGATAATTGGCTGGCGATTAAAATGGAGGATGAATTTGCCGAGGAAGCCGACAAAGCCTCCAAAAAAAGAAATTCAAAACTTCCTTTTACAAAATGCAAGCTATCGTTAGCCACGCTATCGCAGAAAGTCCCTAAAGGGAAAGAATGGATAAGCGAGATTAAGTATGACGGTTATAGAATAATCTCATACGTAGAAAACGGTAAAGCCCAAATGCTGTCGAGAAACGACAAAGATTATACGAATAAATTCAAGTCGATTGCTTCTGCCTTAAAAGAAATCGAGCAGGACTCTTTCGTGGTTGACGGCGAGGTCGTAGCGTTTGACGAAAAAGGCAGAAGTGACTTCGGTCTGCTTCAAACGAGCATTAAGAAAAATAACGGCGATTTTTATTACGTAATCTTCGATCTGTTGGCGCTGAACGGCGAGGATTTAAGAAAACGTCCCCTGCTCGATCGGAAAAAGAAATTGGAGATCTTACTTCATAAGTCAAGCGAAAGATTAATGTACTCTTTGCACGTAGATAATGCCGAGGAGTGCTTTGAGTTCGCTAAGAAAAACAACTTGGAGGGCATCGTAGCCAAAAAGTCGGATTCCTTTTATACAGGCGGAAGGTCGGAGGATTGGCTGAAAATCAAAAACGTTTGCAGACAAGAGTTCGTAATTGCAGGCTATACAACGTCAAGCAAAAACGAGCTTATTAGTGCGCTTATTTTAGGCTATTACGACGGCGAAAAACTTAAGTATATCGGTAAAGTCGGGACGGGCTTAAACGAAAAAGACAAAGCGGATTTGCATGAAAAATTCAGCAAAATTACAGCCAAAACCTGCCCGTTTGACGGCAAACCACCGCTTAAAAGCGCCGTGTGGCTTAAACCGAGCTATGTTGCCGAAGTCAAATTTACGGAGCTTACGAAAATCGGACAATTAAGACAACCGAGTTTCGTCGGCTTGCGCGCAGATAAAAACGCCAAAGACGTGACATTGGAGGTCAGTCGTGGAAATCGAGATAACGAGTCCAAATAAGATTTTATTTCCCAAAGATAAGATTAAAAAAATTGACGTAATAGAGTATTACGTCAATGTTTCAAAATTCATGCTTCCCTTTGCGATCAATAGATTGTTAAGCGTCATCAGGTGTCATGATGGTGTGCAAGGCGAAACCTTTTTTAAAAAACATCCTGCAAAAGGAGAAAAAGACGTCGAAATTTTTAAGTATAAAGGCCGTGATTATTTCTATATTAAGAGCGCAAATCAGCTAGCGTATCAAGCGCAAATGGGAACTATAGAGTTTCACACTTGGGGCAGTACCGTATCTAAGCTCCGAAAGCCAGACGTTATGGTGTTCGATTTAGATCCCGACGACAAACTCCCACTTGCAAAGCTCCGTACTGCCGTACTGAAAGTCAAATCGGTGCTTGACGATCTTGACTTACTATCTTTCCTGAAAACCAGCGGTGGCAAAGGTTATCATATCGTAGTTCCATTTTCTAAGACCGGAAGTTGGGACAGCTTCTACGCCTTTGCTAAAAATATTGCCGTCATAGCCGAGCAAAAGTGGGGCAAAGATTTCACTACAAACATTCGAAAATCTGAGCGTAAAGGCAAAATTTTCATTGATTATATGCGTAATAATATCGGCGCTACTTGCATAGCGCCCTACTCTCTCCGCGCGTGCAACGGTGCTACCCTATCCATGCCTATTTCATGGAATGATTTGGATAAAGTCAAGCCTAACGAAGTCACGATAAAGAATTATAAAAAATATCTAAACGACAGTTGGAGCGAGTTTTATGACGTAAAACAAGAACTGAAATAGAAACTTAAAGGAAAAGAATCCGAACCATGCGTTCGGATTCTTTTAGATTTCAACATAAATTTGCGTTATTTGGTACCGAAAAGTCTATCTCCCGCGTCACCGAGCCCGGGCAGTATATAGCCGTGTTCGTTAAGACAGCGGTCAAGCGTTGATACGTAAATTTTTACGTCAGGATGCGACTCGGCTACTTTGGAAACTCCCTCCGGCGCGCCTATGATAGCCATAAATCTAATGTTCTTGCAACCGCGTTTTTTAAGCATTGCTATTGCGTCACAAGCGCTTCCACCCGTAGCCAACATAGGATCAAGAAGAAGGACGAACTTATCTTCTATTCCGTCGGGAAGCTTGCAATAGTATTCGCAAGGTTCAAGAGTTTCTTCGTTACGGTACATACCGATATGGCCTACCTTTGCAGACGGGAAAAGAACGTGAACACC
>JAFTMM010000110.1 GCA_017452405.1 Clostridia bacterium
ACTTCTCAAACGCATTACTCGTATTATTGCTACCAACAATGCATCCTTTTTCCACATGATACTTTGCGTTACCGCTTTTACCCCCACCGTTAATAATATTATCTATATCCGTATCATTAAGACAACTTTTAATATTTCCTCCATCATATCTCCCAACAATTCCGCCAACTCTACAATGACCATCTACGCCATCATTTGCCCAAGTATCATGCACATTAGCATATGCATTAATAGTATCGTTATCACTATAACAATTACTCACCACACCTGCTTCTTGATATCCTACAATTCCGCCAACTTCGGTTATCGAATCTTTTTCGTGTCCATTGTTTACATGACCTGATATGAAAGAATCGATTACGGAACAGCTGTCTATCTCCCCTTTGTTTTTGCCACAAATACCACCTACGTTCATATATAAATCTATTTGATTAGAAGAGCCGCCTGTTATCCATGCGCCTAATATATTGGTATTCTCTACCTTACAATTCAATATCTTTCCAGCAGCCTCATTTACTGCGCAAATTCCACCGACGTTAATCGGATGATCTTTATCCTCTGTTTTGCTTTTCGTGCTCTCTACATCTATTCTTGATGAATAATAATGATCTCTCCACGAGGGTTTGTATTTTTCTAATTCTAATTCATTCGTTCCAACAGTCAAGTTTTTTATAGTACCCTTATTAAGTAATACAAGCGAAATATCTGCATGACCTTCAAACCTAACGTACGTATCAAAATTATAAAGACAAAAGCCGTTCCCATCAAGTATACCACCATCTAAAACAGGTATTCCTTCTAAAGCACGTCCACCCATATCTATGTCGGAAATAAACAAGAAGTTTTTATCGGTAAAATTCTTCATATTATTTACGTGATCTGCTGTTCCGATAAGATAAGGAATTTTTTCCGTTCCAAAACCACCGGCAAAATTGGTAGTGCCTGCAGCGTTAATTCCACCACCTTCGAAACTGATCTCAAAAGGTATAGTTTTCATTATAATACCGCTTGAAAGAATTTCTACGTTAATAGTAGTACCTTCTTGCATTTGTGAGATTGTATCAGATACTCTCATTACGCCGTTTCTGTCAAACGTAACGAGATTTTTAACACGTTCGTCGCTGACTTTATACGAAATACTATCAACGTCAATCGTGGAGTCTATTTCTTTACTTAATATTACCGTCGAACCGGGAGCAATCGGGTTTTTTTCCGTAGCAGACATAGGAATATCGTTAAAGACGTATCCGGTCGGAGAAATATAAGTATAATCACCTACTGAGAACCTATTTGTAAAGTTACAATACTTTTTTAAAAATTCTTCATTTACATCGGTTGCATTCTTTATGAAGTAATCTTTAAGTGGCTCTCTGACGTTTTCAAAACGCGCCGGCAAAGCTTCCCATATCGGAAGCCATTGTGTTGTATCAGGAAGAAAAGCGCTCGTTGAGTTATTCAAGCTTCCAATCAAATAGTCTACTTCCACGTTTTCAGTATCCGCATCATTAGTAAAAGCCGACACACTGACCGTATTACCGCCAATTGCGCTTACGACAGCACCTGATTCAAACTCCTCTTGTTTTCTTGCATTATTAAATTGAGCCTTAAGTCCTATGCTGGTAGTAGCCGAGACTTCTGCCTTCTTACCAACGGAAACACCAACGTTTCCGCTTGCGCTGGTATCAAGATCAACGTTCCAGCTCTTCTCTTCACCAATATCAATTGCCCATGCCGAAAGGGTAAGCTCACCACCTTTATTAAAGCCTGTGAGCATATGCGTACCGAAACGGTCGAAAAACTGCTCTATGCTAGATTCGTTGGAAACATCGATGTTGCTTACAGCATTAAGGAATGAATCAGTATATATATTTTCATCCATTATGTCCGAGCCAAGGAAATATTCTTCACAAATTGCTTTAAAGTTATAAGTGTAATAAATTTCCTTATGTGTAGTCTTTGTATTATAATCAAACCCTAAAGAAAATTTTCTTTCAAAGCCAACTTTAATCTTTTTCATTGTCAAATCAACGCTTGCGCTATTTGAATAATCTATACCAAAAGACTTCATAAGTTCAGTCATACTGCTCATATACTTGCCTTCAGCACGTTGACTCTTTACTCCATCAGAGTTATCGTAATATACTTTTGCTTCATCGGCATCCAACCAATTGGAAACTTTCCAGGACGTATCATCTAGCGACTTTCCAGAAAGAGCATTATATCCAAAACCTATTAATTGCGTCGGATCTTCTCCAAAATTAACATCCTCATTAGTTGTAGTTGCATTAACCGTCGCAATAGGCATAGTTTTTGACGGCTCAAATAAGGCAAACGGTACGAAAAAAGCCGCCATTATTAAAGCCAAAATCATGGCAATACTTCTTATACAAGGATTAACTTTCGCTTTTCTACGGTTATTCATAAAACATCTCCTTAAATCTAAAAAATAAATATTTAGAATTATAGTACTATTATTTTATAATATAACAGAACCATAGTTTTATGTCAAGACATTTGAGAACGAAAGTTTTAAAATATATTTATGAGCTTTGCGAACGTTTTAAAAGATTTAATGAAGGAGCACCACGTTACTCAATCACAGCTTGCGTCTGCAATCGGTTTTTCACAACGCGCAGTTTCCAAGTGGATAAACGCGCAAGCTGAACCTACGGAGACAGCGATAGTTTCAAGCGCAAACTATTTTGGGGTTACGATGGACGAAATGCTTGGACAGTCAGAATTCCCCCACACACTTTTAAAATCCGGACAAAAATCGCTACTTTCCGTAGAAGAAAAAGTATTATTGACAAATTTCCGTTCATCTTCGGAATTTGGAAAAGCAAGAATTATGGCATATGCCGATTTAATCAAGTCACAGGAAGATAATTAATAGAATTTACTTTTATTCGCTTGCAATTAACCCCGCATAATGGTAAAATATTACTCGGAAATTACTTTTTCAAAAGGAGACACAATATGAAAAACTTAAAAGGCGCGCTTCTTTTCGCGCAGTCCGGCGGACCTACCTCGGTTATTAACGCAAGCGCATGTGGCGTTTTCGAAGAGGCTTTCAAGCACGGCGAGATTACTCAGGTTCTCGGCGCGGCTCACGGCGTCGTTGGTATTCTTAACGACGAGCTTTACGATATGGGTAAGGAAGATCCTGCGGAAATTCACCGCTTGCTCGGCACTCCCTCCTCCGCTCTCGGCTCTTGCCGTTACAAGCTCAAGGACTACAAGGTAGACGAAACCGACTACCTCAGAATACTCGAAGTGTTCAAGAAGCACAACGTTAAGTATTTCTTCTATAACGGCGGTAACGACTCTATGGATACCTGCAACAAGATCGGCGAGTTCGTTAACGCTCACGGTTACGAATGCAACGTAGTAGGCGTTCCCAAGACTATCGACAACGACCTCTACGGTATCGACCACTGCCCCGGCTACGCTTCCGCAGCTAATTACATCGATACCACTTGCATTGAAATTTACCTCGACGCGAGCGTGTTAGATAACTGTATGATGACCGTTATCGAGATTATGGGACGTCATGCAGGCTGGCTCACCGCAGCTTCCGCTGTTGCTACCTATTCAGGTCACGGTCCCGACCTCATCTACGTTCCCGAAATTAACTTCGAACTTGATAAGTTCACTAAGGACGTTGAGGAAATCTATAAGAAGAACGGCAAGTGTATCGTTGCTGTCAGCGAAGGTATTCACGACGCTAACGGTAAGTTCATTGCCGAGTACGCTGCGGCAGACGCT
>JAFTMM010000111.1 GCA_017452405.1 Clostridia bacterium
ATCTTTTTCGTTCTTTCCCTTGAAAATCCGCTTGTCGCCGTGAGGCAGACCGCGCGGACGTGCGCCTACGGCGTACGATTTTTCAAGCGAAATCTCCGAAAAATCTATCCGTATCTGCTGCTTTCTCGCGAAAAAGAGTATGTTTGGAGAAGTACGTCCACCTCATCCGTCACCGTTGGTGACACCTTCTCCTCAAGGAGAAGGCTTTATGCAACGCGCCTCTTTGCTTAAGATGACGGAAGGAGTGGTCATTCTGGAGGAAACGCAGTGACCGATAGAATCTAATTTGAGATCCTATCGCATACGCTCCAGGATGACGGAGTTGCTTTCGGCAGGAGCGAACCCCTGCCCTACAATATAACGTATTATTCAAAGAAGCACAACAAGTTGCTCATTACGTGATTAAAGACCTTAGTAAGCGTTCAGGAGAGTTCGAGAACCCACCGCAAGGGTTCTCGACGCTTTTTGATCAAACTTTTTAGCGCATAAAAAGTTTGTACTATAAAGTTACTATACAAGAAACCCTCATATATTTACATTCAATAAGTTGTCTAATGGAAACCTATTCCAAAACCTTTTTGATCAAACTTTTTAGCGCATAAAAAGTTTGTACTATAAAGTAACTATAATCGAAATCCTCATATATCTACGTTCAATAAGCTGGCTAATGAAAACCTATTCTCTAAAACCCAACCTATTCTCATAAAAAGTAACGCGCGACGTAACGCGCAAAAAACTTACTTCCCTACGCAGAACTTTGCAAATATCTCCCCTATTACGTCGTCGGTGGCGGAAGCTCCGGTTATATTACCAAGGAAGAACAGCGTGTTTTTAAGACTAACGAGAACGCAGTCCGCGCTTACAAGCCCAAGCTCGCCCAAAGCGTTGTTCAGCTCACCGAGTGCGGATAATACGAGTGAGTAGTGACGCGCGTTAGTTATTACCACGCCGTCGGTGTGAGCAGTCACGGAAGCGTCGAACACGGCTTGTTTAAGCGCCTCAATCCCCTCTCCACTCTTTGCCGATATGCATAATCCATCAAGCTTAGAGCTTACAAGGTCGGTCTTATTATATACGTCAATGATTTTACCCGCCGTTTCAACGTCAAGTTTTGTAGGATTGGAAAGGTCGGTCACGCGAAGAACGATATGCGCGTTTCGCGCCGCCGCCTCGCTACGAAGCACGCCCTCACGTTCCGCCTCGTCCGAGGTTTCGCGCACGCCTGCAGTATCCACGAGCGTGAACAGCATACCACCATACTCGTACGACTCCTCAATGGTGTCACGCGTCGTTCCTGCGTTTGCCGTTACTATCGCGCGGTCTCTGCCGAGTAGCTTGTTCAGCAGACTAGACTTGCCTGCGTTGGGCACACCGACTATTGCCACTCGCACACCCCCACGCAATTTCTCGCCCTCGCCGTATGAGTCAGCCAATTTTTTTAGCCTGTCGCGCGCGCTTTCAAGCGTGGACTGAGCCTCTGAAGCCGTGATTTCCTCCACGTCCTCCTCGGGATAGTCAATCGCCGCCTCAAAAGCGCCTACGACGGAAAGAACGTCGTTATAGATAGCGGTAATTTCACCGCAAAGACTGCCCTGCATAGCCTCGAACGCCGAGTTAATCTGCGAAACGGACTGCGCCGAAATGAGATCGCCTACCGCTTCCGCTTCGTCCAAGGACAACTTACCGCCGAGAAACGCGCGCTTAGTGAACTCACCCGGTTCGGCAGGATAAGCGCCGAGCGCAATAAACGCGCGCACAATGCGTCGGGCAATTTCGGGAGAACCGTGACAATGCACTTCCGCCATATCCTCGCCTGTATAACTCTTAGGCGCGCGGAAAACCACCGCCATAACCTTATCGCGCGCTCCGTCGGCATTAATTACGCCGAGGTTAAGCATATTCGGAAGCATTTCTTTGCCCCCAAACGGCGCAAAAAGCGCGTTTAAATAACGCGCGCTATTTTCGCCCGACAAACGCACTATGGATATTGCTCCCATTCCAACAGGAGTAGAGAGCGCTACTATCGTTCTTTCATTCATGAGTTAAGTATAGCATATTATAATTTATAAAACAAACTTTTCCGCTAAAAAGTTTGATCAAAAAGATTAGAGAATAGGTTTCCGTAAGCCAACTTATTGAACGTAGATATGTGAGGGGTTCTTGTTTAGTTACTTGGCATTACAAACTTTTCCGCTAAAAAGTTTGATCAAAAAGGTTTTGGAATAGGTTTCCATTAGACAACTTATTGAATGTAAATAAGTGAGGATTAACCTGTATAGTTACTTGGCATTACAAACTTTTTATGCGCTAAAAAGTTTGATCAAAAAGCGCCGAGAACCCTTGCGGTGGGTTCTCGAACTCTCCTGAACGCTTACTAAGGTCTTTTATAACGTGATGAGTATCTTGTTCGTCATCCTGAGCGAAGCGGTAGCGAAGTCGAATGATCTATCTGTCATCCTGAGCTTGTCGAAGGATCTACCTGTCACCCTAGATCGTAGCCCGAAGAATCATAGGCTTCTCCTTGAGGCGCGACGCGTAATAAACAGTCCTGTGGACTGTTTATAGCCCAAGCGGTGAGCAATCTATGATTGCGAGCAGGAGAAGGTGTCACCAACGGTGACGGATGAGGTGGACGTACTAATTCATAGCGAAGCGCTTATGCACCGCAGGTCATCCTGAGCGGAGCGATAGCGCAGTCGAAGGATCTTGAAAGATTTCTCCACTCCGCTTGCGCTACGGTCGAAATGACATTGACAGGAACGCTGTCAGCGTAGCTGACTGAGGGAGTTAAATTGCAAGCAGAATACTGTCACGAAGTGACTGAGGGAGTTAAGTATTTCAAGAACGTAAAAAACCGTTGCAAAACTATGCAACGGTTTTTAAATCTTACGTTTAAAAAGTATTATTCTTCCTCGGTTTCTTCACCTTCGGTACCTTCCTCTTCAGTTTCCTCTTCTTCTTCCTCGGACTCTTCACCGTATACGGCGGTAAGAATATCAAGAGCGGTAGAGGTCTTTGCGCCCAAAGCGAGCTTGTAATAAGTATTATGAACGCCGAAGTCGTCGGTAGAGCCGTAGAGGTCGCTATAAACGAACGCGTAAGCGTTAAGCGTTCTCATCCATTCGCTATCTTCGGTCAACGACAAGATAACGGTGTCGTAAGACTGCGTTACGGTCTTGCCCGAGGCGTCCGTAAACGTCAATTCGCGCGCCTGGTCAAGAGCAAACCATAAAGTATAACCCTTTACTTCTCCGCTAAGAACTTTCTCTGCTTCCGCTTTTACTTCAAGATAATTCATCTCGGAATCTCTTGCAGAGTCGGTAGCAAGCTGAAGATCAAAGTCGTAGTTAAACTGCAAGCCTGCGGAAAGAAGCGAGAAGTTCATAGCGTCCACAACGTCGGATGCGGTATATTCTCCGTCCTTTGCAAGTCCGTTGCCTACGAGTACTCCGTCAGCGCCTACGGACATTCTGTCGCCCGAACGGTAAACGGAAACCGAAGCGTCTTTAATCCAACCGTCTTTATAAGATGCGGGACTTATGGTTATAGCGCCAAGCACGATAACCGCAATAATTGCGAGTACGGCAACTGCGCCGACTGCAATAGCAATAATGTTTCTTGTTTTCATTGACATGTGTATCAATCCTTTGCCTTTCGATTATTCTTCCGAAGGCTTTTCGCTCACGTTAGAACGAAGAGCTTCGCTTTCTTTCTTATGTTTTTCGCCGAAGTTTCTGTAAGTGCGCTCGTCGATAACCTTAATTACTTCCTCCACGCTCGCGCCCTTCATAATGAGCTCGAACTCTTCGGCATAAACGGTTTCTCTTTCGATAAGCACTCTTACGAGATTATCAAGAAGCGATCTGTTTTCGCGCACAATCTTAACCGCAAGCTGATGACCGTCCTCTACGAACTTTCTTACCTGCTCGTCGATCTTAGCAGCCGTTTGATCGCTGAAGCTGTGGCTGGAGCCGTAATCTCTGCCGAGGAACACTTCCGTTTCTCCGCCGAGGAACACGGGACCGAGCTCGGACATACCCCACTCGGTAACCATCTTCTTAGCAATGCCGGTTGCCTGACGAATATCGCCGGACGCACCTGCGGAAATATCCTGAATAACGACTTCTTCCGCTGCTCTACCGCCCATAGTCATAGCGATCTGCGCGGTAAGCTTTTTATACATAATATGGTTGTCGTCGTCATCTGGACGGCTGAGCGTATATCCTGCCGCCTGACCTCTCGGTATAATAGACACTTCGGCAACGGGATCGCAATGAGGCGCAAGCTTGTAGCCGACTACCGCGTGACCTGCCTCGTGGTATGCGGTAATGCGCTTATCCACTTCGGTAACGAGTCGGGACTTTTTCTGAGGACCGAGGATTACCTTATCGATAGCCTCGTAAACGTCCTCCATAATAATCTCCGTGCGATTTGCTCTCGCGCAGAGTATTGCTGCTTCGTTGAGAAGGTTGGCAATTTCCGCGCCGGTAAAGCCCGAAGTCATTCTTGCAAGCACCTGGAAATTAATATCAGGGCTAATGGGCTTGTTGCGCGCGTGTACTTTGAATATAGCCTCACGTCCGCGAACGTCGGGAACGTGAACGTAAATCTGTCTGTCAAATCTGCCCGGACGCATAAGAGCGGGATCGAGAATATCGGCGCGGTTGGTCGCCGCCATTACGATAATCGCTTCGTTGGACTCGAAACCGTCCATCTGCACGAGGAGCTGGTTAAGCGTCTGTTCTCTTTCGTCGTGACCACCGCCGAGACCTGCGCCACGCTGACG
>JAFTMM010000112.1 GCA_017452405.1 Clostridia bacterium
ATAGTACGCAGATAGGAAAGCCACGATCGTTTTTCCGCTACCTACGTCACCCTGGAACATTAAATTCATTCTGTTTTCCGAATGAAACCCGTGCACGATTGAACTGATTGCTTTTTGCTGATCTAAAGTCAGTTTAAATGGCAACGTATTGATAGCGTCGTTAAGCTTTTCAATATTATTGGCATATCTTACGAGTCTGCTGGTCGAAAAGGTATTTTTAGCAAGCGCGTAAACTGCAAGAGTATACGTCAAATTTTCAAGAGCGACGCTGGTTTTCGCTTCCTCTGCTTCTTCTAAAGTCCTAGGAAAATGCACCGACCTAAATGCTTCCGTAAGAGATTTCACGCCGTGCTTGCGCGCCAAGGGCTCAGAAATATAACCGCTAATTTTTACACGCTCCAATATATTTTTAACAGCGTCGTACATTACGGTTTGAGTCAAACCTTTGGGCAATTTATAAATAGGCATGACGTCAATATCTTTTTGAGAAAGTATCTGTGGCGACGTAATTTCTATACTTTTGCCGAACTTCTTGACTCTTCCGCAGATAAGTTTTTCCCCTACAGAAAATAGCTGACGAAAAACGTAAGTTTGATTAAACCACGTACACGTAACTTCAATATTAGAGTTTAAAACGGAAAATTTTGCTTTTACGAAGGAAAGTCCCTTGTTGATACGTTTACTTATAGGCTTACCTATAATATTACCTTTAAAGATTACTTCTTCTCCGTTTTCAAGCGAAGACCAATCTATAACTGCGCGTCTATCATAATATTTTTTCGGAAATAGCAACAGCAAATCGAGCGGATCGTATATTCCGCACTCGGCAAGTTTAGCAATCCTTTTTTCACCAAAGCCTTTGACGTCTGAAAGTTTCATATCCTTACTACAAAAAAGGACGGATAATTCCGCCCTTTTAGCTGTCGGAAAGTTCCGAAAGCGCGATTATTCCATCGCAATTATATAATAATACAACGCTTGACCGCCGAAATGCGCGTCTACGTCACAACTATCATACTTTTCAGACAGTTTTTCTACCAACTTCTGCGCCTGCTTTTCAGTTGTTTCGTGACCGTAATACAGCGTTATAGTACTAATATCCTCATCAATAAGTTTGTCGATAAGTTCTTCGGTTACGGTAGAAGAGTCGTCACCTTTCGCCATAATTAACTTATCACCAATACCGATTATATCGCCTTCTTTGAGATCAAAACCATCTATGGACGTTTCACGCACTGCAAAAGTAACGCTACCAACTTTTACAGATTGACGCGCATCCTCCATGTTTTCAAGGATATTATCAATCGTGTCTTGAGGATCAAACGCAAGCACGGCAGAGAGACCTTGGGGAACGTTTACAGTAGGAACGACGTGAATTGTTCTCTTGCTGAGATCCTTAGCCTGTTCAGCAGCAAGGATGATGTTTTTATTATTCGGGAAAACGAAAATATCTTTAGCAGGAATTTTATCACAAGCGCGCGCAATATCGTCCGCGCTAGGATTCATCGTTTGTCCGCCTTCAATAATCTGATCTACGAGTAAGTCCTTAAAAATCGCAGACATTCCCTCACCCGAACATACGGAAACCATTCCATAAGGCTTTAATTCTTCCTTTTTGGAGTGAGCTATGAGAGCGCGGTTCTGCTCCAACATATTCTCGATCTTCAAACGATCAAGTTCGCCGAGTTCAAGCGCATAGGTAAGCGCCTGACCGGGGCTATTGGTGTGAACGTGTACTTTTACCATAGTCAAGTCGCCGATAACGAGTACACAATCACCTATTCCTAAAAGCTTATCACGGAGTGCATCAATATCCGATTCTTGAGTTCCTTCTTTTAAGTTAATAACGAAGAATTCCGTGCAGTAAGCAAATTCAATAGCATCGAGATCGCTAAGCTCCGCGTGGAACTGTTCGTTATTAGCAGTAGACCAGTCGGAAGTTTTATTAATGCTATCGTCGAATTCCAGGTTAACTTCTTCCTGTCCCATAAGACTATTGCAGAAGCCTTGGAAGATGATGAGTAAACCACGACCGCCGGCATCTACTACGCCGGCTTTTTTAAGAGCAGGTAACATTTCGGGTGTCTGTTTCAGAGTTTCCTCACCCGCTTTTATTACGTTATTAAAAAAATCTACAACGTTATTAGTGTACTTGGCTGACTTAGTAGCCTTTTCACTCATCATTCTAATTACGGTAAGAATCGTACCTTCCTGAGGTTTCGTAACCGCCTTATAAGCGATCTCCGTTCCTTTTGCCATGCCTCGCGCGAGGTCCTTTACAGTTATTCCACTTTGGCAAGAGGAAAGCTCGGTAGCGATTCCTTTTAATATCTGACTTGTTATAACTCCACTGTTGCCACGCGCTCCTCTAAGTGAGCCCTTTGAAATAGCGTTACACAAAACGTCTATATCGTTGTTGGGGCAAGCCGAAACTTCCTTAGCTGCGGATAATAAGGTCAATGACATGTTCGTTCCCGTGTCACCATCGGGCACCGGGAAAACGTTTAGTGAGTCAACGTGCTGTTTATTACTGTCAAGTAGTTTTGCTCCGTTAAGAATCATCTTTCTGAGCATAACACCATTGATTGATTTAATAGCCATAAAAAAATATATCTCCAAATATCGCCGTAGGCGAATCCGAAAAGTAAAGCTACCTATCGGATGAAATATTCAACGTGAATTAGTTTGGAATTATAAAACTCCAAAATCTGCTTCTATATTTTACCTTAAATAAGGCAAAATTGCAAGAGATTTGCCTTGCAATGAGGAAAAATTTCCAATCATTAAATTAAAATTCGATTAAAAATAAAAAAATTAAAAAAGTTCGGTAAATTACTTGCAATTATTTTCATCTGGTGATATATTATTACGGTAAATAAATGCTAACGATTGGAGGCAACGAGAATGAGCAAAGTATGTGCTATTTGCGGTAAAGGCAGATCCGCAGGCAAGAACGTCAGTCACTCGAACAGACACACCGTCAGATCTTTCAGCGCTAACGTGCATAAGATGAAACTTGATATTGACGGACAGGTTAAGAGTGTATACGTTTGCACGCGCTGCAAAAGAACTATGAACAAAGAAGACTGATTTTTTCGGGATGTTATTCGAAGGATTTGGTTGACCGACGATTATGCGTCGGTCTTTTCTTCGTTCTATTTGTAGTAATTTTCCTACGATAACGTTCGTTTTATACGCGTAGGATTTTGCATTTCTTTTAATTGAGCGGTTAAGTATATTATACTGCATTATTTGAAAAAATTGACAATATCATGAAAAAATGACTGTTTCTACTTTTTTTGAAACAGTCATTTTTAATTAAGTTATGATTTAATATAGCTCTACTCTTCCCTTTTGTTTTTCTTTTTTCTTGTGAAAAATCTAAGTATCGCGCCTATGAAACCGGGTGCTTTAATGCAAATTATTTTCGACATAATTCCCTCCTGTATCTTTATATTCGCCGAAGAACAATTATGTTACTGATCGGAGTTTCGGAAATCGGAAATTACGGTTTCAGGAGTAGGGCTATTAAATGCGCAACTACCGGACACCATCACCTTAACTCCTGCCGAGGCTATGGATTTTACGTTACTCTCATTTGCTCCACCGTCCATTTCAATTTCTACTTTGAGTTTTCTTCTCAATATCTCATCGTGAAGAACTCTAATTTTTTCCGTTGTAGTCGGAATATATTTTTGACCGCTGAAGCCGGGGTGAACCCCCATTACTACTATAAAATCGCAAAAATCAAGCAAGTGAAAAATTTCTTCGGCAGGAGTATCGGGACAAATGGCAAGACCTGCCTTAACGCCCGAATTCTTTAAAGAAACGAGATTGTCTTTTGCTTGTTTGGTAGCTTCATAATGAAAGCTAAGCCTATCCGCTCCGCTTTGTACGTATTTGTCAAGATACTTTTCCGGATTAACTATCATCAAATGAACGTCAAGCGGAATATTTACGTGTTTTCTTATGTCGGCAACCATTTTGTGACCGAAAGTAAGGTTAGGTACGAAAACGCCGTCCATAACGTCACAATGTATCATATCTGCGCCGGCTTTTTCCATTCTTTCGGCCTCTTTACCTAATTTTGCAAAATCACCGCTAAGAATAGACGGGGCAACTTTTACTGCCATTTTATCCTCCTGTTAATTCTCGTCTTGAACGTACTTGCGCTTAAGCTGTCCGCAAGCGCCCTCAATGTCTTCGCCTAATGACCGTCTTATTGTAGCCGAAATGCCTCTATCTGTCAACAGTTTTAAGAAAAATTCCGCTTCTTTTCTGTTAACGCCAACTAACGTCGAGCCTGTTTCGTTTAAAGGGATCAAATTTACGTGACACGGATAACCCGCCGTAAGTTTTCGAAGTTCTTCCGCATCCGCTTCACTTATATTAAAATTTCGCATCATCGCATATTCGAATATAACTCTTCTTCCGCTTTTGCTAAAATAATATTTCGTCGCATCAATAATATCTTTTATCTTAAACTTTCTCGCAGTCGGCATAACTTTAATGCGTTTTTCGTCGGTAGGCGCATGAAGCGAAATACATAAAGTTACGTTAAAGTCTTCATCCGCTAATTTTCGAATATTATCTACGAGTCCGCAGGTAGAAAGCGAAATGCTTCTTTGTCCAATCCCCTGACTTTCCGTAAGTAGGCGCAGAAATTTAGTTACTTCATCATAGTTATCAAGCGGTTCGCCACTACCCATTAATACGACGTTGCTTATTCTTGCTTCAGAGTCTGTTTTTCGCAAATAAGCGTTAGCGCAAATGACTTCAGCCAACATTTCGCCTGCTGAGAGATTGCGAAGTAATCCGTCTTTACCCGAAGCGCAGAAAATACAGTTCATGCGACAGCCGACCTGAGTGGACACGCAAAGAGTATTACCGTACTTATATTTCATAAGCACGCCTTCAATTAAATTTCCGTCACACAATCTGAAAAGAAATTTTACCGTTCCGTCTTTGGATTTTGCCTCTTTAATAATCGTTGCGCCTATGGCAGAATATTTTTCAGATAACTCGACTCGGAAACTTTTTGGCAAATCGGTCATACCGTCAAAATCCACGCCTAGACTCAGCCATTTGAACAATTGCTTTGCGCGGAATTTAGGCGCGCCGTTCTGCTTCAAAATTTCTTCAAGTTCTGCTAAATTGTAGTCGGTTAATAATTTCTTCATTATGTTTTTATAATATAGTTAAAACTATTTTCTTATAAATCTCGTCACAAAAAAACCGTCCGAACCATCTTTGTCTGGGAAAAGCCTGGTCATGCCACTTTCGTTGCAATTCTCGGAAAGAGTTTGTAGAATTTCAAAATCACTTCTTTCGCCGAGAAATTTATTTACAACTCTTTCGTTTTCATCGTTAAATAACGAGCAAGTAGAATAGACCAAAATTCCGTCTTTCTTTACGTAATTTGCGGAGGTAAGTAAAATATTAAATTGAATTTCGTTTAAAGTTTCGACGTCGCTTGCCGTTTTAAAAAGCATTATATCGGGAGAGGTAAGAACCAACCCACTTCCCGTGCAGGGAACGTCGCAAACTACTAAATCAAATTTTTCTATCCACTCTTCGTGCATGCAAGTTGCATCGTTTACTACGGGTTTTACGTCGCTCTTCATTCTCGAAGCATACGACCTTATAAGCTGGGTTCTATGAGGATGCACGTCACAGGCTATAATTTCCGAATCGGGTAGAAGTTCTTCTAAGTATATTGCTTTTCCACCGGGAGCTGAACATAAGTCAAGTACGGATAATTTCCCTTTTAAACCTACTACGTATAAGTTAACAGCAATACAAGAAGCCAAAGATTGCGCCGTATATTCCCCATTATTCAATCCACTAAGTATACTATGCGAGACATAGTAACCGTATTTTGTAGGCAAATATTCGCTATTTTTGTAATTATTTCTGATTTTTGCGTCAAAATCTTCTTTCGAAATCATGCGCGTGTTCGGACGGATATGCGTCATTTTGGGGACGTCAGCAGAAAGTATTTCTATCGTTCTTTCCACGCCGAAGTCTGAAATAAACTTTTCTATTACCCACTCTGGCAAACTAAAACGCAATGATAAGGATTTTTTATCGTTATTTTTATCGTCAATCATTACACTTTTTGCATTTCTAAGCGTTGCGTTTATAAACCCATGCGCGCCAAAAAATCTATCTTTTGCAAAATCTACGTATTTTTTCACTACCGCGTATTCAGGCTCGTTTCCATAAAGCAGATCGTACAAAGCAAGCTTCAAAAGCACGGCTATATTATTCTTAACACCTTTTTTGGCCAACTGCGAAATTATATAATCCAGCCTGACACTTTTTTCAAGAACGCCGTATACGAGCGAGGTTATCTTCGCTCTCGCATGTGTCGGAGCATTATCCAAAGCTCTGTCAAGCACTATCGACGAGTATGCTTTATTCAAGAAAATTTCTTTAAGGACGTTATACGCCGATCTTTCTGCAACAAAATCTTTCACGAAAAACATTCTCCACAAACTATTTTATTGCCGTTAAGAAAATCAACGTAATTCATACGCTTCTTCCCTTCCGCTTGCAGTTCAAGCAGTCTAATAGACTTATCGGCGCAACCTACTACAAGACCGTTTTTATTGGACGATAAAACCTCTCCGCTTCTACCGCATAAATCACAGACCTCGGCTAAATGAATTTTGATGGTTTTGCCGTTAAGTTGAGTAAAGGCTCCCGGCCACGGTGTAACGCCTTTAATTTTATTAATAATATCTTGGGCATTCATCTTCCAATCAATAAGACCGTCGCTTTTCTTTAACATAGGATAATATGAAGCTTGACTTTCGTCTTGTTTAATAGGAATAGGCGCAGTACCGTTTTCAAGCAGTTTTAAATATTCAATAAGAGCGGTTGAGCCAAGATTTCCAAGCTTATCAAACAAACTCCCCGCGGTATCTGTTTCAAGAATTTCAAGCTCTTTTGCGTATAAAATATCTCCCGTGTCAAGCCCCTCGGAAGTTTTCATAATAGTAACGCCCGTCTTCTTCTCGCCGTTTATAACAGCCCATTGAATAGGCGAGCTTCCTCTATATTTAGGAAGAAGCGAAGCGTGGACGTTAATTATACCATAAGACGGTAAGTCAATAATTTCTTTACTAATAATCTGACCAAAAGCTGCGGTTACGAATATATCCGCGCCGAGTTTCTTCAGATCCTCATAACCCTCCGTACGGATTTTACCGTACTGTAATACGGGAATACCCAACGATAATGCATGTTTTTTAACAGGCGAAAAAACGGTAACGCCTCGATTGCCCGGTTTATCCGGTTGCGTAACTACCGCAATTACTTCATGTTCGGATTCGCATAATGCTTTTAAAGAATATAAGGCAAAATCCGGTGTACCCATAAAAACTATACGCATAAATTATCTATCTCCGGGTAACATTTTATCAATAAATAAGGTGCCGTCAAGATGATCAAATTCATGACAGCATATATTCGCCAAAAATCCTTCCGCCTTCAATACGAAAGGCTTTCCGTGCCTGTCGTACGCTTTAACTTCAACTTTCTTAGGACGCTCAACTTCACCGCTGACTCCGGGCACGCTCAAACAACCTTCACGACAAATTTGTTTGCCTGAACTTTTCGTAATAACCGGATTAACGAATTCATAAAACTCTTCGCCATCGGGACTAATAACCGCTATTCTTTTAAGCATGCCCACTTGAGGAGCAGCCAATCCTACTCCATCGGCTAAAATCATCGTCTCTTTCATATCGTCTAAAAGAGTGGCGAGTTTAGCATCAAAATCGGTTACTTCACTACATTTCTTGCGAAGCACCTCATCACCTAATTTAACTATCATTCTTCTTGCCATAATTCACCTAAGAAAGTTTAACGGGGTTTACTTCCGCGTAGGAAGTGACTTTAGAAACTTTACAATCGTTAACAATATCGTATATTGATCCGATAACGTCGTCTGAATTCACAGCTACTCTTACCAAAATTTTCATGCGGTATTCATCCATAATTTTCTTGAGTGGCGCGCGCATATACGCAAGATAAAGAAATTTTTCAGGATTTTCGTCCTTTAACTTAATTATCCGCTCGTATATATTTTTCAGCACTTCACTAGCTTTGCCATCGTCAGTACCGCTGACCATAACGCGCATTATCGTTGAAAAGGGCGGATATTTAGTGACTTCCCGAAGATTAATTTCTTTTTCATAAAAACCTTTATAGTCGCCCGTTCTAACGTAATTATAAACGTAATGCTGAGGAGCATAGGTTTGAAGAACTACTTTGCCCTTTTGTAACGCTCTACCTGCTCTACCTGCTACTTGAGTAGTTAATTGGTAGGTGCGTTCAACGCTACGATAATCTGCCATATGTAGACTCATATCTGCGTCAAGTATACCGACCAGCGTAACGTCCGGGAAATCATGTCCTTTCGCAATCATCTGCGTTCCGACGAGCAACTGAGCCTTTTTACTGCCAAATTCGGCAAGAATTTTAGCGTGCGCGCCTTTGCTTCGGGTAGTGTCATTGTCCATTCTAAGCACGCCCACACCCGGAAATGCTTCTTCCAGAATTCTTACAACCTTTTCCGTTCCTATATATCCCTCTTTCATAAAAGGCGATCCACACTGTGGACATACGTCTAGCGTCGAATACATATTTCCGCAATAGTGGCATTTTAGCCTACTTTCTTCTCGATGGTAAACGAGTGAAACGTCACATCTTTCGCATTTTGCAACGTATCCGCAAGCTTTGCACATAACGAAGGAAGCATAGCCTCTGCGATTTAAAAACAACATTGCCTGATTGCCGTTTTTTATACAATCGTCGAGCTCACGCATCAATGAAGTAGAAAAAATACTATTATTTCCGTGTGCAATTTCTCGGCACATATTTACGACTTCTATTTCAGGAAGTGGTCTTTTATTTACTCTGCCTGTGAGTTCAAGCAGTCTGTATTTGCATATTTTGGACGAATAATACGTTTCGACCGAAGGAGTCGCGCTTCCAAGCACGAGATTTGCGCCGTTATATTTAACGCGCCATTCTGCAATTTCGGCGGTTGAATACCTCGGATTTCTATCTGAAACGTAGCTTGAATCATGTTCTTCGTCAATGATAATTATACCAAGGTTTTCAAGTGGCGCAAAAACTGCGCTTCTTGCTCCGAGTACGACTTTCGCATCGCCCGACAAGCACTTTCGCCATTCATCAAATTTTTCTCCATGGCTTAACGCGCTATGAAGAATAGCAACTGAATCACCAAAACGTGATCTGAAGTTACGCAAAACTTGCGGTGTAAGTGATATTTCCGGTACTAACATAATTGCCGTACGACTTTGTTTTAACGTCTCTTCGATGCAATGCATATATACTTCGGTTTTACCGCTACCGGTAACGCCGTGAAGTAAAAAACTCTGACCGCTTGCATGCGTAATAGCGTTAACCGCATGGGCTTGCTCCTCGGTCAGAATAACTTTCTTGCTTTTATCGGGTTTAATATCCGAATACGGTAAGCGCATAAGCTCCGTATCCGTAATCACGACTATTCCTCGCTCTGCAAGATTTTTCAGCGCAGAAGCTGAAGTAACTTTTGTAAGTTCGCTAACAAGCTCTCCTTCGGGTTTTTCCGTAAGCAGATACTCAAATAATTCGTGTTGCGCAAGCGCGCTTTTTCTTATAAACTCATTCGGATCTCTATCTCTATAATCTTCAGATAAATAAGCGAACTGTCGCGTAAGCTCTCTGACACGTCCGCCACGCATTGCCGCCGGTATAAACAACCTTAAAACGTCAACTTTCATCAGTCGAAGTCTACTAGTCATATAGTCCATAAGCTCGAACATTTCGTCGGTTATTATTGGTTGCTTATCAAGAATTTTAATAACTTTTTTTATTTTGTCTTTGGGTAACGCAGAAGTTTCTTTGATCCCTATTACGAAGCCCTCGGTAACTAAACGCCCAAAAGGAACGTTTACCCTTACTCCGCGTGTAACGTCCAAATCACCGCAGTCATAATCAAATATGCGGTCAATTTCCGATGCTGCTATGTCTACGATAACTTCTGCAAACATTCCTATTCCGAAATTCTATCAAGTATAAAGTCAGCGATTTCACGCTTACTCATTTTAGGCAAAGAAGTTGAACTATCTTTATCAATCAACGTTACGATATTAGTGTCTGAATTAAATCCGGCGCCATCTTTTGTGACGTCGTTTGCTACTATAAGATCGGCATTCTTGCTCAATAATTTATTACGAGCATTGCTTTCGATATTTTCAGTTTCAGCCGCAAATATTACGAGTTTACGATTTCCTTTTATCTTTCCAACGGCAAGCGCTATATCCTCAGTATTTTCAAGCTCAATTGAAAGCCCTGTTTTAGACTTTATTTTATTATTTTCGACCTTGACGGGACGGAAATCACAAGGCGCTGCAGACTTAATAATTACGTCAGCGTCAGGTGCATACTTCATAACGGCGTCGTACATATCTTTAGTCGTCGTTACGTTAACTCGCGTAAAACGTATGTCTGAAACGTCAACGCTAGTTTTTCCGCACACAAGAATAACGTTCGCACCTCTATCTGCAGCGGCAGTAGCAATAGCCGTCCCCATCTTTCCACTAGAGTGGTTTCCGATATATCTTACGGGATCAATAGGCTCTATAGTACCACCGGCAGTCACTAAAACGGTTTTTCCGTCAAAATCTTTTTTAGGGAAAAGTACGTCAATAATTTTTTCTTCGATTTTGGAAGGCGAAGCCATCCTTCCATTTCCTTTATCTCCGAACGCAATGACTCCGCTTTCATTGTAGAAAAAGTGCGTTCAACGCGCCAGTAAAACCCTTTCATTCTCCTGATACGATAAAGAATTAAGCATATTTGTATTCATTGCAGGAGCAAGAATTATGGGGCAAGTACAAGCCATAACGGTAGTAGACAGGAAATCGTCGGCAATTCCACACGCTAGCTTCGCCGCAAAATCAGCAGTACAGGGTGCAATTACGCAAACGTCTGCTTTTTTTGCAAGCGAAACGTGTTCGACCTCCCACTTACGGTCAGGATCGAACATATCTACCACCACTCTGTTTGCGCTCAACGTTTCAAACGTTAGCGGAGAAACGAATTTCGTCGCGTTTTCCGTCATGGAAACGCAAACTTCCGCTCCTTGCTTCTTAAGCGAAGAAACGAGTTCACAAACTTTGTAAACTGCTATGCCACCGGTAATACCGATAAGAACGCATTTCCCTTTAAGATTCATTAGTTTTCGTATACAGCCTCTACGTTTCCTTCATAAACTTCTTTAGCAGCGTGAGAAACGGGATTAGTTCCTTCGGGAAGAGCCTTGTCTTCGCCTGTTTTCTGCTGAAGTTCGCGCGCTCTTTTAGTGACGAGACAAACGAGCGCATACTTGCATCCTACTTGTTCTACAAGTTTATCAATAGGCGGTTCAATTAACATTAATTTATTCTCCTTTATTCTGCTTAATTATATCAATAACTTCGTTTACCGCTACGTCTATATTGTCGTTGACAACACGGTAATCGAATATTTCGCTCTCCATGAGCTCTGAATTAGCAAGTTCAAGTCTTGCTTTAACTTGCTCTTTGGTTTCCGTTCCTCTGCCCATTAAGCGCTTTGCCAATTCTTCTTTGCTGGGAGGTAATACAAAAATCGTTTTGCAATCGGGATACGCTTCTTTAACCTGCTTAGCGCCCTTTACGTCAATTTCAAGTAAAACGTCAATCCCGTTATTCAGCTTTTCAAAGACGGGCGCGGACGGCGTGCCGTAGCAGTTCCCTACGGTTACTGCCCATTCAAGAAATTTACCCTCATCACGCATTGCTATAAACTCTTCACGGCTGACGAAATAATAATGAACTCCGTGCTCTTCACCTGCTCTCGGTTTGCGAGTAGTAGCCGAAATTGAAACGCTGAGATTGGACAGTTCCTTTAAAAGTCTTGCATATATAGTTCCTTTTCCTACGCCCGACGGACCGGAAAGTACGATTAATAATCCTTTGCTCATTCTACGTTCCTTATCTGTTCTTTGATTTTTTCTAGCTCGTTTTTCATTTCAATAATTACCGGAACTTTTCCGTCAATTTCCGCAAGAACTTCTCTGAGGGTGGGGATGGTGTCCACCGTGCCGAGAAGTCTGCAGGATGTAATTTCTTCCGCTGTTGACTCCAGTAATGTTTTGTCTGTGCCGCA
>JAFTMM010000113.1 GCA_017452405.1 Clostridia bacterium
ACGATCTTTTTCTTCCCATCGTCCGACATATAGCCTTTGAGTATTTCTATTATAGTATCAAATACTATTTTGAATTCTTCTTTTATTTGCTCAATAATCGCATCGGGCTCGCAAAGCTCTTCAATCGTATGACCGTTGAATGCCCCTGAAATAAACTTTGATGCAGTCTCAAAATATTCTTCAGGCGTATCACCCGTAACCGTGACCGTAGCGTCTTTCAGAACGCCTAAATCCGTTACGATAATTACTATCGCAAGGTTATCGGTAATTTTGACTATTTTAATATTCTTTACGACCGCTTCTCCGATACCTCGAACGTAAGCAACTCCGGCAAGATTAGTGATTTCGCTAATTACTTTCGCCGTCGATCTTAAAACGTCGTCAATCTCAAGTATTTTATCGTCAAAATACTTTCTCACTACCTCAAGCTCGTTAACCGTCAGTTCATGCCTAGGCATTAGTTTTTCGACGTACAGCCTATAAGCGTCTGCAGTCGGAACTCTACCGGCCGAAGTATGCGGTTGGTCGAGATAGCCCATTTCCTCAAGAGCGGCAAGCTCGTTTCTTATCGTGGCAGTGGAAAGCGCAGGCAAATAATTCGCTTGAATATCTGCGCTGGATACGGGCTGACAACTATCCATATAGCTATCAATTACCGCGCCTATTATCTTTTCTTTTCTTTCGGTAAGTCCCATATCGCTCCATAATTAGCAGTCGTCATAAGAGAGTCTTAGCACTCTTGTCGTTTGATTGCTAAAATAGCATATCATAAGTATTTGCAAAAGTCAAGAAAAAAATACAAAAAATTAAGACTAATCGAATTTAATCAATAAGTCTTAAGATAATTTCATTCATAACGTAATAGCCTTTATTGCTTAATTTCAGTTTAGTATTGTCTACTATTAAAAAATCGGATAAGGCAGAAATAGTGGAAGATTTATCTTTTATAAGATCTATGCCAAAATTCTCATAGAATTCAGTCAAATCAAGTCCATCCGAAGTTCTGAGCGCAAGCATTATCATTTCAACTTTTGCTTCAGGGCTGTTTGACAAAATAAAATACTTTTGGGCTACGGTTTTGCCTTTAATATATTCGCTTAAATCGGACGTGTTTTCTATTCTCGCATATTTAACAAAAGAATGAGCAGAAACTCCAAAACCAACGTATTCAGATCTGTTCCAATATCTTTTGTTATGTTTACACTCATATCCTGGCATTGCAAAATTACTTACTTCATATCTCGTATATCCTAATTTAGCCAATTCATTAACCGTCAAGTCATAAAGATAAGAGGTGAAGTCTTCATCAGGCGTAAAGCCGGATTTTGCAAGCGAAGTCCCCTCTTCGACTTTTAATCCATACGCCGATACGTGTTTTACGCTCTTTTCTGCAAGGAGCTTAATAGCGTTGGTTACGTCCGAAGCGTTTTGCAACGGAAGACCTAACATCAAGTCGGCGGACACGTTGTCAAAATATTTGTTTGTTAAATCAATCGCGCTTATAAAATCTTTTAAATCGTGCAACCGTCCTATTGATTTAAGAATCTCGTTATTAGTGGTTTGAAGACCGAGACTTATTCTGTTTATTCCTATTTTTTTATAAGTATAGAGTTTTTCTTCAGTTACAGACTCCGGATTACATTCTATCGAAAATTCGCAATTTATATCAAGTTCAACTTGCGCCTTGAGCGCGTAAAAGATTTCAGTAATATATGAAGCGCTTACTGACGACGGCGTACCGCCTCCAAAATATACGGTATCAACAACGTATTCAGAAAAGTCGAAATTCATGATTTCACTAATAAGCGATTTAAAATAGGCTTGTTTAATTTCATCAGAATACACGCCCGAAGTAAAATCACAGTAAGCGCACTTACCGTTGCAAAAAGGAATATGAATATATACGCCAAGCTTACGTTTCATCTATGAGAATTGCTCTGACGGGACTACCGTCACTACCTTTCATTTTTAGCGGAAGCGCAATTAAAGTATACTCTCCCGGCACTACGCTTTCGAGATCAAGATTTTCAAGAAGTACGACTTCACGTGACAATAAAATTCTATGTACAGCGCCGGGAGCCGTCCCGCTTCCAAAGGACTCTGAATCTATTCCAAGCAGGTCTACGTGCATAGAAAGACGTTCGGCTTGTGAAGGTGATAAATTAATGCCTTTTAGTATTATTCTTCGTACACCATACTCAATCTGCTCCATTGCCATGCCAATATTGTCTACTACAACGCATTTTCCCATGCATTTATTAAGCATTATGTCTGACACAGTACTTGAATTTTCTAAAAAATGGCACGGCGCGTCAACGTGTGTGCCGTTATGAGCGCAAGCGGAAAAGACGGTTAAATTATAACCGTCTTTAGCAATCGTCTTTTCAAGCTCAAACGAAGGCACAGGATCGCCCGGAAAGGGTTTACTTGAAAACAGTTCTTTCGTTATGTCAATTATTTTCATAAAGGTCAATTATCGTCTAATTTTAATATACTCATAAACGCTTCCGAAGGTATTTCTACGCTACCAAACTGGCGCATTCTTTTCTTACCTTCTTTTTGCTTTTCAAGCAGTTTTTTCTTACGCGTTACGTCACCGCCGTAGCACTTAGCAAGCACGTCTTTTCTCATTGCTTTAACGGTTTCGCGCGCAATTACTTTCCCGCCAATTGCTGCCTGAATGGGAATTTCAAACAGCTGTCTGGGAATTACTTCTTTCAGCTTTTCAGCAAGCGTTCGTCCCCTGCTCTGTGCTTTTTCACGGTGAATAATCAATGAAAGAGCGTCACAAATTTCACCGTTAAGGAGTATATCAAGCTTTACCATATCGCTCTTAGAATATCCTGAAAGCTCGTAGTCAAGACTTGCGTAACCTCTGCTTCGTGACTTTAATCCGTCAAAGAAGTCAAATACGATTTCCGAAAGTGGCATCTGATACTTCATCTTGACACGATTTGAGTCAAGATATTGCATATCTTCAAACACGCCACGTTTGTCTTGGCAAAGCTCCATAATTGAGCCTATATACGTAGGTGGCGTGAATATTTCCGCAGCAACGACAGGTTCTTCAATATATAAGGTCTCGGTTGTTGGCGGAAGGTTACAAGGATTTGTTACGGTAACGATCTCTCCGTTCGTTTTATGAACTTTATAAGTAACGCTGGGCGCGGTTGTAATTAAATCAAGATTATATTCCCTTTCCAATCGCTCCTGTATAATTTCCATATGAAGCAAGCCGAGGAATCCACACCTAAAACCAAAGCCGAGCGCCGCTGATACTTCAGGTTCGTAGAACAACGCCGCATCGGAAAGTTTCAAGCGTTCGAGTGCGTCTTTAAGGTCGTTATATTTTGAGCCGTCAACCGGGAACACACCGCTATAAACGACGGGTTGAACTTCTTTATACCCGTCGCAAGCCGTAGCCGTAGGATTATTGGCGTCGGTTACGGTATCACCGGGAGCGGTTTCCGCAATAGCTTTTATACTTGCCGCAATATAACCTACGTTTCCTGCTTTTAGCGACATAACCGGAGTAGGCTTGGGGTTGAAAATTCCGACTTCAACACAATCGTAAGTTTTCCCGGACGCCATCATTTTAATTTTGGTTCCAGCTTTTACTTCACCGTCAATTACGCGAACCAAACATACTGCGCCCTTATAATTATCGTAATACGAGTCAAAAATAAGGCACTTTAGAGGCGCGTTTTCATCACCGTTAGGCGCAGGTACTTTTTCAACGATCTGTTTTAAGATTTCTTCGATATTTAAGCCTTCTTTTGCGCTTACAAGCGGTGAGTCCGAAGCATCTATGCCTACGACGTCTTCAATTTCTCTCCTAACTTCCTCCGGACGAGCCGAGGGCAAGTCAATCTTGTTAATTACGGGCAAAATTTCGAGATTATTATCTATTGCAAGGTACACGTTCGCCAACGTTTGAGCTTCAACGCCCTGCGCCGCATCAACAACAAGCACCGCGCCTTCACAAGCGCGCAAAGAACGCGAAACTTCAAAAGTAAAGTCTACGTGTCCGGGAGTATCAATAAGGTTAAGCTCGTATTCCTCACCGTTATACTCGTAATACATACGCACGGGCGTAAGCTTGATGGTAATGCCACGCTCTCTTTCAAGGTCCATTGAGTCAAGAAGCTGATCTTGCAGTTCTCTCGACGAAACGGTCTGAGTTTTTTCTATAAGCCTATCAGCTAAAGTGCTTTTACCGTGGTCAATGTGCGCAATTATGCAAAAATTACGAATTTTTTTCTGTCTTTCACTCATAAATTATTTCTTACTGTTTTCCTCTGCCAAACGCTTAATTCGCTCCATAAATTCAGATATTCGTGGTTCGTCTCCCTCGCTCTTAGGCTTATAAAACACTTCGTTTTCGAGCTGTTTTGGCAAATATTGCTGTTTATAATAACCACCGAAGTCGTGCGGATACACGTAACTGCTTCCGTCCCAATTAGGCGAATGTTCGGTGTAATTTCTCAAATTATACGGCACAAAGCTGTCTCCGCTTTTTTTAACGCTATCGCGCGCCGAGTCCATTGCAACGACGACTGAATTAGACTTAGGAGACGTGCAAACGCATATTATAGCCTCCGTGAGAGGTAAAAATCCTTCGGGAGGGCCCATTCGCTCATACGCCATACATGCGCTTGTGGCAACAACCAATGCATTCGTGTTCGCCATACCTACGTCCTCGGCTGCGTGAGCCATTAAACGCCGAAAAATTAGCATAGGATCGCAACCGCTGTCTATTAAACGAAAAGCATAATATAATGCTGCGTCGGAATTACTTCCTCTAAGTGACTTGCAGAACGCTGACAACATATCGTAATATAGCGTTTCGTCAACAGTTAGAAGCTTTTTTTGCGAGGACTGTGAAGCAACTTTTTCATCAATTATAATCGATCCGTCAGCTTCGGGAGGCGTAGATAAAACGGCAAGCTCTAACGAGCCGTACGCGCTCCGCATATCACCGCTTGAAGCCCATGAGAAGTGATCAAGAGCCTCTTTCGTAACAGTAAGGCGCATTTTACCATAGCCGTTATTTTCGTCCGTAATTGCCCTATTTAGCCCTTCCTTAATATCTTCATCTGTTAAAGCTTTTAATTCAAAAATTCGGCAACGAGATACGATTGCGTTTGTCATAGAAACGTACGGATTTTCCGTCGTAGAACCTATGAAAATAATGCTTCCGTCCTCGATAGCGGATAATACGCAATCTGACTGCGCTTTATTCCAACGATGACACTCGTCTAGAAGCAAGTAAGTTCGCTTACCGTACATTCTAAGACGATCACGCGCTTCTTCAATAAGCTTCTTAGCGTCTGCAACGCCTGAAGAAACGGCATTCATCTTAGCAAAAGCTCCGTTAGTAGTTTCAGCTATAATTCCGGCAAGCGTAGTTTTCCCCGTACCCGGCGGTCCAAAGAAAATACAACTGCCGAGCTTATCTGCTAATATCGCGCGTGACAATAAAGATCCTTCGGACACTAAATGTTTTTGTCCGATAAAATCTTTAAGCACGCGTGGTCGCATACGCTCCGCAAGCGGTTTCAATTTATTGTTGTTTACAGCCGAAAACAAATCTTCCATTCATTAAATTATACCACGATTTAACGCTCATAGTCAACGGGATTTTAAAGTTTTTGTCCTGATTTTCTATCAATTGCAAATCTTAAGCGCTTGATTTATAATCAAAATTATGCTATTATATTTTGGAGATAACCGGACGGTTGCGTCGCATTAAAACGACGAGGAAAGTCCGAACACCACAGGACAGAATGCCGGCTAACTACCGGTGAAGGCGACTTCAAGGAAAGTGCAACAGAAATAAACCGCCGCTTTTGCGGTAAGGGTGGAAAGGTGAGGTAAGAGCTCACACGGCCCTACGGTAACGCGGGGCGCTATGTAAACCCCATTCGGTGCAAGATTGAGGGATATAGATTGTCCGTCTTCCCTCTCCCATCGCTTGAACCGTAAGGTAACTTACGGTCTAGACAGATAACCGTCCTCGACAGAATTCGGCTTACAGGTTACTCTCACCATTAAAACGGCTCGGATAATTCCGAGCCGTTTTACGTATATTGATAACAATTTCATTGCATTATTTTATTCGCACACTTTTTCGTCGCCTGCGTCATCACTAGCTTCCTCAGAAGTCTTATCTCCAAGATAAGGCTCTGCTCCGCTCTCTATAGCCGCAGAGTGCTGCACGAATGACGCAAATAGTCTTTCAACAAGTTCGTCACCGCCATTTGTTTTTCTTATCTTATTTTCAATAAGAGAAACGATAGGAACGATAAGGAAGCCGAGAATCATAGTCCAAGCGCCTACGTAAATCGGTGACTGGAACACGTATTCGTAAATGAACGAGGACTTAAATTCGGGAGACAGCGATCCACTTGCAAGTGAAATAATCATTGATACTATGCTGATTATAGTTCCGAAGCCGAAGCAAGCCCAGCAACTACCCTTGGAAGTCTTTTTCCAATACAGGCTGAACAAATAAGGCGCAAGGAACGAACCTGCAAGCGCGCCCCAGCTTACACCCATCATCTGAGCAATAAACGAAAGGTTAAATTCGTCGTATACTATAGCAATAACTGCGGAAAGAACGATAAAGAGTGCTATGAAAAAACGGATGGAGAACATCTGCTGTTTCTTGGTCATATTCTTATTTATATTGCCCTTAATAAAGTCAAGAGTTATCGTCGAACTCGAACTCAATACAAGGGAGGAAAGCGTACTCATGGAAGCCGAAACGACAAGTACAAGCACAAGCGCTATAAGTAAAATAGGTAAACTTTCACTAAGCATGGTGGGAACTATATCGTCATATTTAATTCCACCTTCTCCGGGCGTATAGAATAAACGACCAAAACAACCAAGGAAATAACAACCACCAGCCACTATAAGCGCAAAAAGCGTGCTAATAATCATACCTTTCTTAATTTCGCCTTCGCTCTTAATTGCATAGAACTTCTGCACCATCTGAGGCAGTCCCCAA
>JAFTMM010000114.1 GCA_017452405.1 Clostridia bacterium
TCATAGTTGCTTTATGTTCGTTAATATATCTGACAGAATTATAAATAAATTATTCAGGGTTACGCTTGAACATAGCAAAAATGTCCGCGCGTATGCCTTGGAGTATTTTCACCACCGTTTTTCTCGTCAGCGTTGCGCCGTGACAAATCTTACCTACAAGATCGTAAGTGACGTTAGAACCGCCCGTATTACGGAGCGTTGTAGTCTTTGTCTTACCCTCGGCAAATTCGATAGAGTCTTTTCCTTGCGCGCCAACGGTACGAACGTAAGTAAGCTCGGTAACGTACATATTCTCGTCAATAGCCTTTATTGCCTTTTCAATAAGTTCGTCGCTATCGAAAGAAACTGTGTAAGCGTACTTGTGATTGATATACTTCCAAAGAGCTTGGAACTCCTTTTTGGCAAAGTTCTCGTTTAGTTCATTCTCGGTAATCTTGGGCTTATTCGCAGGCGCAATAATCTCGGCAAGTATTTTTTCGTCAAACACGCCTTGAACAAGCTTGTGAATACCGTCCGCAATAGGCGCAAGTTCTTTGGGGAGTTCGGCAAGAGTCCCCGCTTCCACTGCATTATGATATTTATCCGTAACGTTGCCGTCGTAATCGATATAGCCGTTAAAGCCGAGATACCGTTCAATCATCATTGCTTCATGCTTCGTCACTTCGTGCGTTACGCCGTCAACCTTAATAACCTTGCCTGCAAAGTATTCCTTGGTAGCCTTAGTCGGTCTTTCATAAAGCGTGTCTTTGATTTCTTTCTGCAAACCGCCTGCAAACGACTTATAACTATCGCTTGCAATAACCGTAAGCACGTTAATATCGTGACACTTACTTCCGAGAACGCCGTAGTCCATTCTATCACCCACACGGTTTACGCAAAGGCGCATACCACGTCCGACTTCCTGACGTTTACCCACTTCACTATTCGATTGTTTCAGCGTGCAAATCTGGAACACATTCGGGTTATCCCAGCCCTCACGAAGCGCGGAATGCGAGAAAATAAAGCGCGTAGGCTCGTCAAATGACAGTAAGCGTTCCTTGTTTTTGAGTATAAGGTCGTAAGCGGAAATATCGTCACACAAACCACGCTTTTCCACCGAGTTCACCACCCGATTGGTCTTTTTGTCTATTGAAAAATAGCCCTTATGCGTGTCTTTAACGCTAATCTCTTTTAAATACTTGACGTACGGCGATTCAATAAGAGATAAGTAATCATTCAGTACGCTGATATACTCCTGCTCAAACATCACGCCAAAGTCGCCTAAAAGCTCGTTCCCTGCCTCGTCATACTGACGGTAGTGCGCAACCTCGTCAATAAAGAACAGCGACAAGCATTTAATTCCACGGTAAAACAGCTTTTCTTCTTTCTCAAAATGCGAAAGTATTGTTTCCCTTATTTGAATACGGCGCATATCACGCTCGGATATATCACCACGAACTTCACCTACGGCAAGCACCTGACCGTTAAGGAAAGTAATCGTGTTGTTTATGGGATTAATTTCTTTAATGACAAATCCGTTTTTATACTGCTCTAAAGGCGGCATATTACCGCCTGCCGACATTTCGTATAGATTATCTTCTACCTCGACAATCCTCGTTTCGCGATTAATGCCTTTTGAGTAATTTATTTCAAACGTTATGCGCGCCCTCGGCGCTTTCTTTTCATCGAGTAATATCTGCGACAGATAAACAAATCCGTCCGTACCTCTGAGGTTGCGAAGTTCAAAGCCCTTGACTTCTATTTTCTTAACGAGTTTCTTTTTATAAGCGTCTAAAGCGTCGAGAACGTATACAAGGTTATGTACGTCTTTATGCGTAGCGGAATAATTGAGAGTAAACAAGGGCTTGAAGAGCTTTATGCTTGCCTGCGTAGCGTCACCACCGAGTTTTTGAGGCTCGTCCAAAATAACGATAGGACGGTTAGCCGAAATAACGTCTATAGGACGACGACTACCAAAGCTGTCTTGTTTGCTATAAATAATTCTCGCCGCCTCGTTCTTAGCCCCCTCTTTCAAGGACGAAGCAAAGGCTTGAGCGTTGATTATCATAACGCTAATATCTTTGCTTGCCGAGAAGTTATCTAATTGATTAAGATTTTTACTGTTATAAACAAAATAGCGCGCCTTTTTCCCGTAATGCTCAAAAAAGTGATCCTCCATTACTTCAAAGGATTTCTTAACGCCCTCACGAATAGCAATAGACGGAACGACTACGATAAACTTGCTCCAGCCATACTTTTTATTAAGCTCGAACATAGTCTTTATGTAGCAATACGTCTTGCCCGTACCCGTCTCCATCTCAATATCCAAAGCGCAACGACAATTATTACCGAAAGGCTTAGATAACGCATTAGATTGCTTGATATTATTTTCAAGCTGTAACGCTCTGATATTGTCAAGTAATTGCTCGTCCGAAAGCTCGATAGAAGCATTTTCAAAACCGCTACCGTCACTATCTATGTAATTTATATCTTCCTGAAACATAGCCGTTTGCGTGTACGTTGCTTTCCTGCCCAAATCACGCAAATACGAAACTCGGTCATTAAAAGGCTGTCCATCAAACGCCTTAATAACCGCATTGACCGCTTCAGTCTGATAATCTTGTATTTTGAATTTGAATTTCATTGTTTAAGCCTCTTAATATTCAAGTACGCTTACTGTTCTTCTTCTGCAAGTTACCAGCAAGTTACCAGCAAGTTAAATAACCACTATATATATTGTTATTTCAATAAATCAAGCCTATATTTAGTGTTTTTTACAAAATTTTTGGTTCACTTGCAAGTTACCAGCAAGTTACCGGCAAGTTAAATTATCCCCAAGATGGCATATATTTCGTGTGCTTTGGTGCGGTATCTTCAAGCTTTTTAATATAACCTTTTTCACAAGCTTCTTTTATTAAACGAGAAATACTTGCAGAAGAAGAATCATCAACTCCAAATCGTTCTCGCAAAGAACTATTAGTCAAGAATTCACCCTGTACGAATTTCACACAAGCATGTGTATAACATGCCCATAA
>JAFTMM010000008.1 GCA_017452405.1 Clostridia bacterium
CGGTTTTATTGAAATAGGCAGAAGAAAAAAGTATTACGGAGAGTCTACTGCAATCGTATTGCGAAAGGAGCTTGTCTGAAACTTAACCTGTCCGTCGGCGTTAACGTCGAATACTGCGAAGGAAAAGGCGAAACTATCGTGTTTTTGCACGGTTGGGGCGGAAACGTCCGAAGTTTCGGTGGCGCATTTACATACTTTTCAGAAAGGGGAAATAAGTGTCTTACGCTTGATTTTCCACCTTTCGGAAATTCTGATTCTCCGCAGTCAGACTGGTCATTAAAAGACTATACCCATCTTACGCTTTCGGTATTAGAGCATTTTGGACTTGAAAACGTAACGCTCGTTGGTCACAGTTTTGGTGGCAGAGTAGCCATAGATATTGCCTCGAAGACGAATATAGTCAAACGATTAGTTCTCGTATCGTCTGCAGGATTAAAACGCAAGCGCGGGCTTATATTTAAATTAAAGCAACTCGCGTTCAGATATAAAAAGTCGCAGGGCAAAAACGTAGATAAATATTATTCTCCCGACTACCTTGCTATGCCGACTGATTTAAGAGGCGTATTCAGTCGTATAGTCAGCGAAGACCTTTCTGGCAGGCTGAAATACGTAAATTGTCCTACGCTAATCGTGTGGGGAAGACGTGACACGGAAACGCCACCTGAAATGGCGCGAAGATTAAAAAAGAAAATCAAAAACAGTCAAATAGTTTGGCTGGACGGAGGACATTTTGCGTATGCTGAGAAACATACGGCATTCGTATCGGTCCTTGACGAATTTTTAGGGAATTGAATGGAAACGGCGCTTAACATTACTTTTATACTCGTAACGACGGTTATATTAACCGCTATCAGCATGAAAATGTTGCATATTTTCCAGCTGTCTTCATACCGAATTCGAGGTGTGGTAAATTGGCTCAAAGTATCGCATTACGATTATCTTTTGAGATATATTGCCTACGCTTTCTTTTCGGGCGGAATTACGCTATTATTCAATTTCGCTTTCCCGCAGGAAAACGTACATTATTTTTCTTTCCTGTTCTTCGTCCTCTTCGGATGCGTATTCTGCATACTCGGTTTTACGAGAAAGGCGAAAGTTCCACTCGTAGTGACCTCACGTATGCGTAGACTTATACTTGTAAACGCAGTCGTTTGTTCGGGTTTGGCAGTAGGCGCGTGGGCGCTGTCCTTAACTCCTGTCAAAGAAGCTTCTTATTCGCTCATAACTGCTTTAGTGCCTCTTGCTTGTCTTATTTCGTACGGAATAACTTATCCCTTTGAAAAGCTTATCGCAAAATCATTTATAAAAGATGCGACTGAAGAAATCGATAAGCTGAAAGAGCAAGGCTTAAAGGTGGTAGGCATAACGGGAAGCTACGGTAAAACTACCGCTAAGAACGTTCTTTTCGCAATGTTGTCTACCAAATACCGAGTATGTGCAACTCCGGCAAGCTACAACACACCTCTCGGCATTTGCCGAACCGTAAACGACACCCTTGAAGAAGGTGACGAGATATTTATTGCCGAAATGGGCGCGCGCAGACGAGGAGATATTAAAGAGCTTTGTGAAGTAGCAAAGCCCGACGCCGGCATAATCACGGGAGTCGGAAATCAGCATTTTGAAACGTTCGGATCGCTTGAAGCAATTGCAGATACCAAATACGAACTTGTCGAAGCGTTAAAGGACGGTTACGCCGTATTTAATTGCGCGGATGAAGGCGCTAAAAAACTCTCCAAGCGCAAATATTCAAATAAAGTCACGGCAGGCGCGGAAGGCAACGACGTCGTTTTTTCGGACGTGTCGGTCGGTCCGTTCGGCAGTAAGTTTAAACTGACTTGTGGCAACGAAACGGTAAACGTAAAAACTAAACTGCTCGGTAGCCATATTCCTGCGCTGATAGCTACGTGCGCAGGACTTGCACTAAAAATGGACGTTCCGCTCTGCGCATGCGCTAAATCTTGCGAAAAACTTGCGCCCATTCCTCATAGGCTCGAACTTCTTAAATCGGGCGATATGACGATAATCGACGACGCGTATAATTCCAATACTGCAGGCGCTAAAAATGCGCTTGAAACGTTGGCTTCGTTTGATGGCAAAAAAATAATCGTTACCCCCGGCATAGTAGAGCTTGGAAGCTTAGAGTCGTCTGCAAATGAGGAGTTCGGTAGACAAATAGCAGAAGTTTGCGACCTTGCAATATTCGTAGGAAGCAGGGCGAAACATTTGACTGCAGGAGCTATTAAAGGCGGAATGACTGTTGACCGCATCGTTTGTGTAAATTCCTTAAAGGAAGCGCAGAATTATCTTGCGGGTGTGAGTGAAAAGGCAACGGTGTTGTTTGAAAATGATTTACCCGACAATTATTGATAAAGTAGCCGTCATAACGGGCGGAGCAAAAGGAATCGGCAGAGCTTTGGCGCGCCGATTTTCTGCTATGGGTTACTCGGTGGCAATCAGCTATAAAAACTCCGCAAATGAAGCTACCGAGTTTCTTGAAGAAGCTTCCAAAGCGGGCTGGAAAGCGATTGCCGTAAGAGCTGATTTGCAGTCCTATGACGATGCAAAAAAACTTAGAGATAAAGTAATCGCGACCTTTGGAAAAATTGACGTACTTGTCAATAATGCAGGCTCTGCTTCATATAAGTTACTCGCAAGCATGACGGAAGAAGATATCGAAAATATGCTTGCGGATAATTTAAAGTCGTGTATATTTACCACTAAGGCGTTTTATGACGACTTTGCTTTTGCTAAGAATGGTAGTATAATCAACGTTTCCTCGGTGTGGGGTATTAAAGGCGCGAGCATGGAAACGATTTATTCCGCAGCAAAAGCGGGAATAATAGGCTTTACCAAAGCTATGGCGAAGGAGCTTGCGCCTTGTAACGTAAGAGTTAACGCAATTGCGCCCGGCGTCATTAAAACGGATATGCTGAAAAATTTCAGCGAAGAAGAATTAGCCGACGTTGCAAAAGACATTCCTTGCGGACGAATAGGACTTCCCGAAGACGTTTCTGGAACGGCTATATTCCTTGCAAGCAACGCTTCTTCGTATATTACGGGTGAAGTAATAAACGTTTCGGGAGGCTACGTGATATGACTTATGACCTTTGCATAATAGGCGGTGGTGCTTCCGGTCTTTACCTTGCTTCACGTCTTGCCAACAAGAACGTGAGCGTTATACTCTGCGAAAGCGGAGAGAGATTGGGAAGAAAGCTTTCCGCAACGGGTAACGGACAAGGAAACGTAACTAACCTAAATATTAGCGAAAAGAACTATTTCGGTAGCGTAAGCGTTTCGGACAAGCTTCTTTTGAATAAGGATTTGTTATCCGTTTTTCCAATGCTCTTTACTGCGGACAAGCTTGGTAGGGTTTATCCTGCCGGTAGACAAGCGTCTGCGCTTACCGACGCGCTTCGAAGGATAGTTACGACTGCGAGCAATATAGAAGTCAGACTTTCATCCAAAGCCGTAAGGCTAGAAAGCGGTTTCGTTATTCATCTTCAAAACGGTGAAAAAATATACGCAGATAAACTAGCCCTTTGCGCAGGCGGTAAGGCGCAAAAACAATTCGGTACGGACGGAAACGCTTACGCAATGGCAAGCCGTTTCGGGCATAAAATTTCGCCTTTATATCCGTCACTCGTGCAATTAAAAACACCCACGGACAAGATCAAAACGTTAAAAGGTTTGCGCGCTAATGGCAAAGTAAAGGCAACGCAAAATGGTAAAGTATTAGGTGAAGCCTATGGCGATATTATTTTTGCCGATTACGGCGTGACAGGTAACGCTATTTTTGCGATTTCGGCATTCGTTTCAGGTAAAGAGAACGTAGAACTTCAGCTTTCCTTTCTTCCAGACGTAGCGGAAAAAGATATTGCGGAAAGCGTACGAAAGAAAATAGAACTCGGCTATGAGCGCTCCGAATTATTGTCCGGAACGCTTAATAACCAAATCGGTCGCATGATTATGAAGACGGCAGGAAGTACGCCGGAACAGATTGCTTCTGCCGTAAAGAATTTTATTCTGCCCGTTCTCGGTACGCTTAGTTTTGATTATGCTCAAGTAACTAAAGGCGGAATAACAGGCGAGGGAATAAATGAAAATCTTGAAAGCAAATACGCCAAAGGATTGTATTTTGCAGGCGAAATTTTGGACGTAGACGGTGAGTGCGGAGGATATAATCTGCATTGGGCTTTCTCATCCGCTGCCGTAGTAGCGGAAGCAATTTTGCGAAATAAACGTGATATATAAGATAGACAACCTGCATCTCGGCATAAGCGAAAGTGAAACCGAGCTTATAAAAATCGCAACTAAAAAACTCGGACGTAAGCCGAGTTATTTTAGGATATTAAAAAAATCTTTAGATGCGCGAAAAAAAGCCGATATACATTACGTTTATTCTATCGAGTTTTCAGGAGACGAATCTCCGACTAAGCCTATTTTGGAAAAATATGTTGGACGTGATAAGAAAATCATTGTAGTAGGTTGCGGTCCAGCCGGCTTATTTTGCGCTCTACGCCTCATTGACAGAGGCTTTAAGCCGATTATCATAGAACGTGGAGAATGTGTAGAAGAGCGCGCCGTGACTGTTACGTCGTTCTTTAACGGTGGAGTACTGAACTTAAACAGTAACGTGCAGTACGGTGAAGGTGGTGCAGGTACGTTTTCGGACGGTAAATTGAACACGCAGACTCATAACGGTTATAATGCCGAAGTGCTTGAAAAATTCGCTATGCACGGCGCTCCCGAAGAAGTATTATATTTGAATAAACCGCATATAGGAAGTGATTGTTTGCGAACTGTCGTCAAAAATATGCGAGAATTTATTATCAAAAGCGGAGGCGAAGTTCGTTTTTCCACGTTGCTTGAAAAAGTATCGAGTGACGGCAGAGGAGTGACGATTACGCTTCGAAATTTAAAAACAATGGCGCAAAGCACCGAGCGCGCCGACGCGGTAGTGCTTGCGATTGGACATTCGGCAAGGGATACTTTTAGGTCCTTGCATAATGACGGAATGCTTATGGAGCGTCGCGACTTTGCAATAGGCGTGAGAATAGAACATTTGCAACGTGAAGTTGGAAGATCACAATACGGGAACCTGCACGATAAATTACCGCCTGCGGATTATAAACTTGTTTCCCACGCAGGAAAAAGAACTGTTTTTACTTTCTGTATGTGCCCGGGTGGTTACGTTATACCCTCTGCAAGTGAGGCGGGTGGCATAGTAACTAACGGTATGAGTAATTATTCTCGTGACGGAGTAAATGCAAATTCCGCATTATTGGTACAATTAAACGGCGAGGACTACGGTTCTGATGATTTGTTTGCCGGAATGGATTTTCAACGAAAGATAGAAAGGATAGCGTACGACGCTTGCGGTAATTATTCTGCTCCCGTTCAGCTTGTTGGAGACTTTCTTAAGAATAAAGTATCTGCAAAATATGGTAGCGTGAAGCCCACTTACGCGCGTGGCTGTAAGTTTGCGCCCTTAAGCGAAATACTACCCAAAGCCGTTACCGAAACGCTTAAAGTTGCATTGCCTGATATGGGTAAACGCTTGAAGTGTTTTGCAAATCCCGATGCCGTAATGACCGGTGTTGAAACGCGCTTTACTTCGCCCGTGCGCCTTCTTCGATGTGAAAGTGGGGAAAGCTGTACGCTTAACAACGTATATCCATGTGGTGAAGGTAGCGGATATTCGGGAGGAATAACCTCCAGCGCTGCGGATGGAATGAGAATTGCAGATAAGATATATTTGAAGTTTTCGGCAGAAGTATAATAGTGAACGTCAAAATTGCGCTCTGTTTTACAAACTAAAAGACCGACTCTTGCATGAGTCGGTCTTTTATCATTTAATCGGATGGGGATTATTCGTCGAACTTATCCCAATCGTTGTAGTTACGGTTTGCTTCACGCTTTTCTTTTTCAGCTTTTGCGCGTTCTTCTTCAGCGCGTTTTTTAGCCGCAGCTTTTTCTGCCTTAATGCGTTCTGCTTCAGCGCGTTTTTCTTCGAGTTCCTTTCTCTTCTCATCGGAAGGAGTGAAGTCTACGATTTCTTCAGAGTAAGTGTACTCTTCATCAACGGGGGATTCTTCAGTAGCTTCAGTAGCTTCGGTTGTTTCTGTAGTTTCGGTAACTTCTTCACTAGACGGAGCTTCCTCAATAGCTTCTTCCGCATTTTCAGCAACTTCTTCAGCCTCAGTTTCAGGAGCTTCTTCGGTTGCTTCGGAAACGTCCTCTACGACTTCAGGAGCTTCTTCGGTATCGGGAACACTTTCAACTTCCTCATCATAATCGTAAACGTAATCATCATCTTCTTCGTCGAAGGTGTCGTATACGTCCTTACCTTCAAGTTCAACGGTTTCTTCTTCGCCTGCGCGAGCGTTGTGCTGACGAACGAGAGTTTTGGATCTGTCGTACGAAGGGGTGGTGTCAGGGGTATCTGCGTGCTCTCTCTTTCTCTTGAGTGCGAAATAACGAACA
>JAFTMM010000115.1 GCA_017452405.1 Clostridia bacterium
GGCGGTGTAGGTAAAACTACCACTACTATCAACCTCAGTTCTTTCGTTGCGCTATTCGGCTTTAAGGTGCTGGTCGTGGATATTGACCCTCAGGGTAATACCACGAGCGGTTTCGGCATTGCCGGCGAAAAGAAAGACAACCTCAAAAACACTATTTACGAAGTAATGATGGGCGACGCTACGGTTAAAGAAACCGTATGCAAGACTACCATTCCCAACCTCGACGTAGTACCTGCGACTATGGATTTTGCAGGCGCAGACAGCGAACTCATGGAGCTTGCCGAGTCGAGAGAAAAGGTGCTTCGTAAGGCGCTCAGTTCAGTTCGTGGAGATTATGATTATATCTTTATCGACTGTCCTCCCTCGCTTAATATTTTCTCCGTCAACGCGCTCACCGCTTCGGACGGCGTGCTTATTCCCATGCCCGGCGACTTCTTCTCTCTCGAAGGTATAGGTCAGCTCATGAATACGGTTAAGCTCGTCAAAAAGCACCGCAATCCCGGTCTGGAAATCGAAGGCGTATTTATGACAATATATGACGGACGCAGTAATCTTGCTAATCAAGTTGCAGCGGAAGTGTCGCGCTGGTTCGGTAAGAGCGTATTTAAGACGCGTATTCCCCGCAACGTCAGACTTGGTGAAGCGCCCAGCCACGGTTTGCCCGTTATTCAGTACGAACCCAACTCGAAAGGCTCGGTTGCTTATATGGAACTTGCGGTTGAAATGCTTCGTCGTCACGGCCACGACGTAAAACCTCTTACCGGGCTTTCTAAGTATAAATATCGCGCGCCTGCGGAAACTAAAAAGGTAGTCAAAAAAACAGACGGCGAGAAAAAGACTGCGTCTAAGGAATAATCATGCCCACACCTCATATAAACGCAAAAAATGGCGATTTCGCCCAAACAGTACTTATGCCCGGAGATCCGCTTCGGGCTAAGTTTATTGCCAAGAACTTTCTTGAAAACGCCGTATTAGTCAACGACGTGCGTGGAGTTCAAGGCTATACCGGCAAATATAAAGGTAAAGACGTTTCCGTTATGGCAAGCGGACTGGGTATGCCGTCAATGGCAATTTACGCTCACGAGCTTTTTACGCAGTTCGGCGTCAAAAATATTATCCGTACCGGTTCAGCCGGCGCGCTCTCGCCCACTCTCAAGCTTCGCGATATTGTCGTTGCAAATTACGCCGTAACCGCCTCTAATATAGTAGAGCCGTTGGGTTATAAGAGCGAAACGCCCATACCTGCCGATGAAGAACTCGTAAGTCTTGCGCAAAGCGTTATAACTTCCGCGAACGTAGTCGTCGGACGACTCCGATCCAGCGATTTGTTCTATGCCGACAGTTCGATTCTCGAAAGTCAAAAAAACGCAGGAGACCTTGCCGTAGAAATGGAATCCGCCATCCTTTACGCCGTTGCGCGTAAGCTGGGAGGTCACGCGCTGACTGTCTGCACGATCAGCGATTTTGCACTCTCAGGCGAAGGCCTGCCTGCTTCCGAACGCGAACAATCTTTCTCGGAAATGATTGAGCTTGCTCTTGAAGTTGCAATTAAATAAGATTCAACATATATAAAAAACCACGGCTAGCGCCGTGGTTTTTTGGTTATTCGAGTTCGAACGCGCCGGTGTATAAACGGTAATACGTTCCCTGTTTTGCAATAAGTTCGTCGTGCGTACCACGTTCTATTATTCGTCCGTGGTCAAGCACCATTATTACGTCGGAGTTCATAACGGTTGATAATCTGTGAGCTATAACGAACACAGTTCTTCCTGCCATGAGTTTATCCATACCACGGTTAACAAGCGCTTCCGTTCGGGTGTCGATGGAACTCGTAGCTTCGTCGAGTATAAGAACGGGGGCGTTTTCGCAAGCCGTTCGCGCTATGGACAACAGCTGTCGCTGACCTTGCGAGAGGTTTGCTCCGTCGCTTTCGAGCATAGTGTCGTAACCGTCGGGCAGGCGCATAATGAAGTCGTGGGCGTTTGCAAGTTTTGCGGCTTCAATTACTTCCTCGTCGGTAGCTTCGAGATTGCCGTAGCGGATGTTCTCTCGTATAGTACCAGTAAAGAGGTTGGTTTCTTGCAATACTACGCCGAGAGAGTCACGCAGAGAGGACTTCTTTATTTTATTGATATTTATACCGTCATAGCGGATTTTTCCGTCCTCGATATCGTAAAAACGACTGATAAGATTTATAATCGTAGTCTTTCCTGCGCCCGTAGAACCTACGAAAGCTATTTTCTGTCCCGGCTTTGCGTACAGCGTAATATCGTGGAGTACGGTCTTTCCCGGCACGTAGGCGAAATCTACTTCGTGCATTTCGATATCGCCTGCAAGCTCGGTGTAGGTTATCGTGCCGTCAGCTTTATGAGGATGCTTCCACGCCCAAAGACCAGTATGCGTTTTACTTTCGGTAATACTGCCGTCCGGGTTTTTCTTTGCGCGGACGAGTTTAACGTAACCGTCATCCTCTGCGGGAGTCGTATCCATCATTTCAAACACACGGCGCGAGCCTGAGCGAGCAAGCGCAATAAAGTTAATCTGTTGAGAAATACCCGATATAGATTGCGTAAAACTCTTGACTATCGTCAGGAAGCCGATTAATATGCTTAAAAACGTCGTTTCGGGATTAATTAAGTTGGACAGTCCGAAATTGCTTGCGCCCAGAGCAATCATTATCGAACCCACTACGGCAAGAAGAACGTACAAAATGTTGCCTATATTGCCCATAATAGGCATCAAAATATTTGCATACGTGTTTGCGGAGGTTGCGGCGTTTTGAAGCGCTACGTTGCGCTCGTCAAAGTCCGATTTCGCCTGCTTTTCGTGGCAGAAAACCTTAATGACTTTCTGTCCGTGCATGCTTTCTTCGATATAGCCGTTGACTTTGCCGAGAGCATTCTGTTGCACTACGAAATATCTGCTCGAAGCTCCGCCTATTTTGCCGGCAACAAGGAACATGGCTACAATTCCAATCGCTACGACGAGTATAAGATATAGGCTGTAATATATCATTACTACCACGGAAGCGAGTATCATTACCGACGAGTTTATGAGCTGAGGAACGGTCTGACTGATGTACTGTCGAAGCGCGTCTACGTCGTTGGTATACAGGCTCATTATTTCTCCGCTCTGCTTTCTGTCGAAGTAAGAAATAGGAAGCTTCTGCATTTTGCGGAACATATCCTTACGGATAATATTGAGCGTTCCCTGACTTATTCGCGCCATTAATACGTTAAACGTAGCTCCGCTGGCGATTGCCACGCAGAACATAGCACCGCACAGCGCAAGATACGCCGGCAATCCGTCAAGATTGCCTCTGCCCTCTACCGCAGGCTGAATATACGCACTTATAAGGTTTTGGAGCACTACGCTGGTCAGCGCGCTTATGACAGCAGTGATTACTATGCACACCAATACGACGATAAAACTCACTTTATAGTTAGACCATACGTATTTCATAACGCGGGAAAGAGATTTATCCTTCGGCGTATTCTTTCTCTGCTCTTTCATCATCTTTCGAAGCGTTTTTAAATCGGGAAGATTATTGGGATCTACGCCTTCGGGTAGCTCCATACCTGCTGGTTTTCTAGGCATTTTCATCCTCCTTTTTGTTCTGAATATTATACGCTTCACGGTAAATGTCGCTGGTTTCCATGAGCTCTGCGTGCGTACCTACGTTTACGACTTTGCCGTTATCGAGAATGAGAATTTTATCTGCCTCCTCAACGCTTGCCGTGCGTTGAGCTATGATTATCTTAGTAGCGTTCGGCAAGCTTTCCGCCATGGATTTACGGATAAGCGCGTCGGTTTTGGTATCTACCGCGCTGGTCGAGTCGTCGAAGATTATAATCTTAGGGTTCGCGATAAGAGCGCGCGCTATACAAAGTCGCTGACGCTGACCGCCGGATACGTTCGTTCCGCCCTGTTCGATATAAGTGTCGTAGCCGTCTGGGAAAGAGGATATAAATTCATCCGCCTGAGCAAGTCGGCAAGCCTCCACTATTTCCTCGTCGGTAGCGTCAGGCTTACCCCAACGGATGTTCTCCTTTATCGTACCCGAAAAGAGCACGTTCTTCTGAAGCACCATGGCTACTTCTCCGCGTAGAGCATCAAGATCATACTGTCTTACGTCCACGCCCCCTACTTTCACGCTCCCCTTGGTTACGTCGTAAAGGCGCGGAATGAGCTGAACTAGAGTGGATTTACTCGAACCCGTAGCGCCAAGCACGCCCACCGTTTCGCCCGCATTAATCTTGAGATTTACGTCCATAAGCGCGCATTTGTTTTCGTCGCCTGCGTATGAAAAGCTTACGTTTTCAAATTCAATATCACCGCTTGCCACTTCGGTTAAACCGCCGTCCGGTGAAGTGAGCGTGCTTTCGGTATTAAGAACCTGTACGATTCGATTACCCGACTCTATGGACATGGTGATCATAACGAACGTCATAATCAGCATCATCATGGACATGAGTATCATCATTGCGTACTGCACGAGCGCGGTAAGGTCACCTATCTGAAGCGAACCTACTGCGCCTACGAAATCACTACCCGTATTTACAATCATAATAGACGCAAACGCGCAGATCATTATAATAATACCGTACATAATAATGTTGACTATCGGCGAAGTAAACGCGAGTATGGTTTCTGCCTTAGTAAAGTCTTTTCTTATGTCCTCTGCGGCATTATCGAACTTCTCGGTTTCAAAGTCCTCGCGAACGAAGGCTTTTACTACCCTTGCGCCTCGAACGTCTTCCTGAACGCGCAGGTTAAGCTTATCGTATTTCTTAAATACTCTACGGAAAATTCTCATTGCTCTTGAGGGCAGAATTGCCATAAGCGCAACCAGAAGAATAGCCATTCCAAGATATATAAGTGCAATAAACCAGCTCTTTGTAAAAGCAAGAGCAAGCGCCGCTACGAACATCAGCGGGCTTCTTATTGCGCCTCGTATTAGCATCATATATGCGTTCTGAATATTGGTAACGTCCGTCGTGAGTCTGGTTACGAGCGACGACGTCAAATAGGTGTCTATGTTCTCAAAAGAGAAATTCTGTATTTTATAAAACAAATCCTCTCTGAGATTTTTTGCAAAACCCGCCGAAGCTTTGGCGCAAGCTCTTCCCGAAAGTATGCCGAAAGTAAGCGACAGCCCCGCCATCGCTATGAGTATACCCGAATATGCAAGCACGAAGCCTATGCCCTCTCCAACGTTAGCTACGAAAGCGCCTGTGGGCATACCGAACAGCATAAAACTATGCGCGCCGAAAAGGTCGCCTTGCAAGAAATTTATAAGGTCGGAGCATATCATCGGGATCATTACTTCAAGAAAAACTTCTATAGCAACGAACACGGGTGAAAGTATACTCTGTAGCTTATATTCCCTTATGCTTTTCGCTAAGGTTTTTAACATTGATTATCCTCCGAGAATTTTACAAACTTTGTCAGTTATTAAGAATAACTTACGCCGATAGTGTTAAATGAAGATTAAACAGCGTATCTATTGCAAAAGCAATTTATACGCCGTTTTAATTAGTTCTATTTTCTTTTATCTTTGAGTGAGGTCTTGTAATACGCGTGAAACTTCGTCCGCCATATTAGCCGTAATCATATTACACATAAGCGCCACCGCATTTGGAACTGTCTGCGCCGTCGCAGCGCCGTGTATTTTAAGTATGGGCTTGTTGCAACCGAGAAGCCACGCTCCGCCTTTGGAGTTGTAATCGAGCATACCCATAACGCTCATCATGGAGTTTTTAACGGCAAGTTTTTCGCCGTCGGTCTGAGCTATTACCTTAGCCGACTCCATAAGCTTTGTAGCAAAGAGCTTTGCAGTGCCCTCTATGCTTTTCAGCACCACGTTACCCGTAAAGCCGTCGCAAACAAGTACGTCGTATTTACCCGAAAGAGTGTCGCGCGCTTCCATATTACCCACGAAATTAACGGGCATTTCGCGTATAAGCTCAGCGGACTCGTGCGTAAAAGCGTTACCCTTGTGATCTTCCTGTCCTACGTTGACGAGAGCGACTTTAGGATTTTCCACTCCGCAAACGCCTCGCATAGTAGCCGTGCCGAGAAGCGCAAACTGCGCAAGGTACTGAGGACGACATTCGGAATTTGCTCCGCAGTCCACCAGGCAGACGTTTCCACCTGTAGCCGTCGGAAGCAACGCGCCGAGCGCAGGACGGTCAATACCTCTTATTCTGCCTACGATAAAAATGCCACCGCAAAGTATTGCGCCCGTCGAGCCTGCGGAAATAATACCGCCGATCTCCGGATCGTTTTTGAGTGCCGTCATACCGCGTACGAGTGAGGAATCTTTCTTCTTTCGTATAGCCTCGGTAGGAGATTCGTTGTTCTCTATTATCTCGCTTGCAGGCAGTATCTCCACTCTCGCGCGATCAAATTCATGTTTTGACAGCTCTTTTTCAAGATATTCAGGATTGCCCGGCAGGATAATATATACGTCTTTCGTTTCGTTTACGGTAAGGGCTACGCCCTTAATAAGTTCTTCGGGATTATCTCCGCTAAATACGTCTACTACAATTTTAGTCATAATCAATTTTCAAAATTCGGAGCAGGATGCTCTTTTATCCATTCGGTAACGGCTTCGGGGACTACCCCTTCGGGCAGACGGTTTTTCTTCTTCCAGCGTTTGTTTTCCACGTAGTCGTCCAAAATTATACGCGTTTTGGCAAACTCGTATTCGTACATTTCGGTAAGTTTTTCAGCAACCGCAGAACTTGGCATTCTGCCCTTATACTGTCCGCAGATATCGAGTGGCTTACCGATATACATGTAGTTCTTACGGAAAACTTTGGGCTTACGATAGAAAAGAATGGGTATAACCGGCGCTCCGCTCTTTGCTGCAAAAACAGCAAGACCGCCCTTCATTGGTAACATTTCTTTTTCATTGCCCGTATTACGTGTTCCTTCCGGGAAAAGAACTATCTGACCGTCGTCAAGTACTTTGAAAATCTCACGCATCACCGAAAGTTCGGGTTTGTCTCGGTCGATAAAAATTACGCCGAAATGCGAAAGACAGAACCTTGAAAAGCGTTTTTCTTTATACTCTTTCTTTCCGATATAACGTCTATAACCCGGAATATGCACCTGAATTAAAGGTATGTCTATTGCAGACAAGTGGTTGCTCGCATAAATGCAACGATCCTTTTTCAAAATATTTTCTTTTCCGATTACTTTAGTAGGAAAAAAAGGCCTGCCTAAAGTATACAATGCTTTACCGAAGTAATAAAAAGGTTTTCCCATAAATCAATCCCTTGCCGGAATAGGCGCGTCACCGAAAAGCATATTAGTCAATGCTTCCGTGTTTATTTCATAAGCGTTGCGCTTACCGAGTATAACGTGAAGCGTTACCCCAAAAACGCCGTAAATAGCAATCTCTGCAACGTAGTCTACCGGCACAC
>JAFTMM010000116.1 GCA_017452405.1 Clostridia bacterium
ATGCCTTTACGTACTCTTCAACGGCAAAATCACCCTTTCTAGCCTCAACAAACGCTATACAACCGGGCGCGTCCTGTCCGATTGCGTCACCGTTATCTACGCTTTTTGAAGCAACGGTATAACCTTTGCCAGTCATTTTGAGATCAAATTCAATAAAATCCGCTTCTACGCACCCCGAAAAAGTCATAGCGATAACAGCCATGAGCGTGATCAATAATACGGGTAATAACTTTCTTATTTTCTTCATTGTTTTCCTTTACTCTTCTTCCGTTTCGCTTATCGCGCCGACGGGGCAAACCGCTTCGCAAGCTCCGCAGTTAATGCACTCGCCCTCTGCGATTATGTATTTATCCGCGCCTATACTTATTGCGCTGACAGGGCATTGCGGTTCACAAGTTCCGCAGGAAACGCAAGAGTCTCCGATTATTCTAGGCATAAATTAAGCCTCGGTAATAGCGCCAACGGGGCAAGCGGATTCGCATGCGCCACAGTCGATGCAAGTTTCTGGATTTACTTCATAGTGTTCTGCGCCCATTGCGATTGCGCTCGTGGGGCATTCACCCTCGCAGGTACCGCAAGAGATGCATTCGTCCGATATAACTCTCGACATAATTTATTCCTCCTGTAATTTTGTGCTTAAACATTATAGCACGCTAAAATAAAAATGGCAAACGATTTTGCGTGGAAAAGTGCGACTAAAAGCGCTTTGATTGCGTTTTTTACGCATTTTTGCTTTAATCTTCCATTCCGCCCAGCTCCGCCGCCTCTGCTTTGCTCACTACGAGGTCGTCGGCTGCTGAGGAGGAGTCGAGTTTGGTAACGCTCTCAAGCGGATATTCCTTGATTTCAAACGAGCCGTCCTTTATCTCGTTTTTGACGTTTACCGTCATCTTTATTTGGTTAATACCCACTACCGTACCCGTGAAAGAGCTCTCCTCCGTCGTTACTTTAACCTTTGAACCCATCTTGGGCATGAGCTTATTAGTCTCGGCGTAGTGCGCGTTCTCGTAAGACAAACAGCACATAAGCCGTCCGCACATTCCCGAAATCTTGGCCGGATTAAGCGACAGGTTCTGGTTCTTAGCCATCTTTATATTGACTTTGGAAAAGTCTAAGCCTGCCGAGCAACAGCACGCTCTGCCACACGGCGCTAGACCGCCTATCATACGACATTCGTCGCGCGAACCTATCTGGCGGAGTTCGATACGCGTACGGAACGCCGAGGCAAGATCCTTGACGAGTTCGCGGAAGTCCACACGGCTTTCGGCGGTAAAGTACAGCACGAGTTTTGCTCCGTCAATAGTGTACTGCGCGTCCACCACCTTCATTTTCAGACCGCGCGCGCTGATTTTTTCACTTGCTATCCTTATAGCTTCGGGGCGTTTTTCGTCGTACTCTTTCTGGCGGTCAAGGTCGTCTTTGGTCGCTATGCGAAGCACGTCTTTGAGCGGTGAAACGATTTTACTCTCCTCCACTTCCTTGGGCATAGTCTTAACCGTACCTATCTCTACTCCCCTTGCGGTTTCTACGATTACACGGCAACCCTCGGTGTATTCAAACTCTCCTGCCGAGAACCAATACACCTTGGGGGTATTATCGAATTTTACGCCTACTACTATGGGCATATTATAAAACCTCCGTTACGTTAACGGCGAAAGTGTCGGCTATGCTCGTCAGGTTACCCGACGGCGTTCTGCGCACCGCGCGCCGTACTTCCGCTAAAATGCGGGGAACTCTCTCCCCGAAAATATTTGCAAGTCTATCAGCGTCGTACAGTCCGTAGGTGTTTACGTCCCGTCCGCACGCTCTTTTCATCACGTCGCCGAATACGAGTTCAACGTAGCCGAGAAATTCGGCAAGTTCGTCACGCTTGCTCGGAAACAGCTCTACCGCTTCCAACCGTCTGTTTTCGGAAAGCAAGACCACCGCGCGGATAGCGTGAGACAGAAGATTCGCTCCTGCGGGCTTGATCAGTCTGTCAAACAGCGTAAGCGAGTTTTTTGCGCCGTATCTAGCTAAGTTGTAATACGGGCTGAAGTCGTCGCCCTCCACCTCTCTTTCGAGATAGGCGAGGAGTTGTTCGCACCTGCTCGCTACGGTAGGAAGTACTGAACTTTCCGAGGGCGCAATTATGAAGAAAACCACCCCTCTCGGCGCTTCTTCCAGCGTTTTGAGCAGTCTGTTTTGACCGGTTTCGTTCCCGACGCTCGCATTTACTACGAAAAACTTGCGCTCTAGCTCACTCGGCGCGTACAGGCAGGAGCTTACTATCTCCTCCGCTTCGCTTGCCGTGAGTTTGTCGTAAGTGACGAAGTCGGAACATTTTTCACTTAATATGCGTTTGCACTTGGCGCAATCAAGGCAGGCTGAGCAAGCCCCACCGCACGCTACCGCCGCCGCTACGCACTCAGACAGCAGAATGTCGGGCGAAGAAAGCAGGTAGGCGTGACTCTCCTTACCCTCCGCAAACGCTTTACTGAGCGTCTTATACGCCTGCGTGCTTTTCGCAAGACGAACGTATGATGCGGAGTAGATCATTAAATTATACCTCTTTCCTGCAACAGCTTTATAATTTCCTCGGCAGTTTCCGCTTTGCTTTCTCGCGTTTTGACGGCAACGAACCGCTCTTCCTCGCGCTCAATGGCTTTGTAGCCCTCGTATACTCTTGCGTGGAAGTCCGCGCCTATCTTTTCCATACGGTCGTCTGCCTGCCTGTTCGTATTACCGAACGGAGGCGCGTCAAGGAATACGGTCAAGTCGATCTTAACGCCCGCCGAACCGATTGCGTTAAGTTTTTTAACGAACGCTACATCTAGCCCTCTGCCGTACGCCTGATAAGCCGTAGTCGAGTCGATATATCTGTCCGCAACGACGATCTTGCCCTCTTCGAGCGCCGGTATAATAACGCCGAGAGTGTTTTCCAGCCTTGCGGACTCAAACAGAAGGAGTTCGGTTTCGTCAGTCATAGTAACGCTCTCGTCTTTTAAAATAGCGCGGATTTTTTCGCCTACCGCCGTACCGCCCGGCTCACGCGTAAAAAGACAGGGTACGCCTTTAGCGTCAAGGTAGTTTTTCAGTAGCGTTAACTGCGTGGACTTGCCTACACCCTCGCAACCTTCCAGCGTTATGAATTTTCCTCTGTGATTATACTTCATTTTTCCCTATCTTAAACCTAAGTCTTTTGTCCTTTTTAAGCCTTTTTTCTAAGTCTTTTTCAAGCCTTTTATTTTAAGTCTTTTATGGTTTTTTTAATTGCGCTGACTAGCACCTTTAACTCCTCGCCCTCGTCGTACGGCGTCAATATAAATACGACGCGCCTATTATCGTACTTTTCGCAGACTACGCCATAGCCTTTTAAAAGGTAAGCCGAGCGTTCGCCGTTCCCCTCGCCAAAGTCCACGACAAGCCGAGTGAAGTCGTCGTTTTCAAGGCAAGTAAACTGCGCTCTAAGCTCGTCCGAAAAATTTTTAAGTCGGTCGTAGTCGCTCTTTTTTTCTTGCGCCTCGATTACGGCGCTTTCCAGCGAAGCTATGAGAAGATAATTAGGACTCGTCGTTCCGAGGTCGTCTAACTTCTCGTCAATTTTCTCTCTCCATTCACGCCTGCACGCAAGGAACGCCGTTTGCGTCATTGCGCCCAGCGTTTTATGCGCGCTCATGTTACACATATCCGAAAGCGCCACCGCTGAAGTCGGGAAGAGGTCGGGGCGAAGCGCAAAGTGCGCACCGTGCGCCGAGTCGCAGATAAGCGTTCCTCCCCTGCCGTGAACGACGCTGGCTATTGATTCCAAATCGCACGTTCTGCCGTAGTAGTCGGGGTATTGGATTACGGCGTTTTTTATTCCGCTACTTTCCATAGCTTTTTTAAGCATTTCCGCAGTCGTGAGTTCGGGCAAGCCGTTTTCAGCTGTCGGGTTATTCAGCTTTAAGCAACTAACGCGCGCAAGTCGTGACGCTTCGGTGACGGCGCGGTGACAGTAGCCGTCCGTAATATAGTCCTCGCCCAGAGCAAGTACCGAAGCCTTTATGCCGATTGACGAACCGTTGGTAAGAAAACGCAAATGAGGCGCGCCGTAAAGCGCTTCCGCTCTTTTCTCCGCCTCGCGGATAAGGTCTCCGGGAAAGTTGTCCAATATCTCGGTTATATCCCCGGGCGCAAGCTTGCCCTTATGCCCCGGCGTATGCCCGCGATAACGCGGTGAGTAGCTCTCGATGTATTCTTTGACGGTCATCGGTATTATTATAACATACTCCGCGCAAGAATGCAAAACGTTTTTGGAAAAGAAAAACGGTTGCTTAAATCTTTTACCTATCGGCTAATCCCACCAAGGCATTGCAAGAGGGATTATATTAAATAGTTAAGGAGCTGTCGCAAATGGGATTACTTTATCCCACTTGCGACAGCTCTCCTGCAAATAATTAGATTTTCATTATACTTCTCCCACCCCAACATTTGACATAGAGCCACTATAGCTCTTCCGTTGTCAATGGGGTTTGGAAATTTAGGTCGCAAAAAGACAAAGGGCTGTCCAAGGTGGAATTTATCCATCTAGTCAGCCCTTGTCATCAATTATTCGCTTTATTCTTTCTGCTTGTACCAAACAATAAGTTATTTCGTACAATGTCGATTGGGATTAATTC